>JAEEJP010000010.1 GCA_016281925.1 Methanomassiliicoccaceae archaeon | reverse complement strand
ATCATCCTGGCGCTGGAGATGACCGTGGCCATGGAGTCCATGACAGGGGCCTTGTCCTCTTGGAGGTCGCGGTTGTACGTGAGCGGAAGGCCCTTGGTCATGACCATCATGGTCACGAGGGAGCCGATCACGGATCCGGTCTTACCTCTGACGAGCTCGGCGATGTCCGGGTTCTTCTTCTGGGGCATGATGGACTATCCGGTGGTGTACTTGTCGTCCATCTCCACGAAACCGCACTCCTGCGACGACCACAGGACGAACTCCTCGCACAGCGACGAGAGATGTATCGCGGTCTGGGCGGCGCAGTAGGCCAGCTCGGTGACGAAGTCCCTGTCGCTGACGGTGTCCATGGAATTCTCGGTGGGTTCCCTGAATCCGAGGGCGGACGCGGTCATCTTCCTGTCTATGGGATAGGTGGTGCCTGCAAGGGCGGCCGCCCCCAGCGGGCATTTGTCCATCCTCCTGAACGCGTCCAGGAATCTGTCGGCGTCCCTGGAGAACCTGAACGCGTGGGCGAGCATGTGCTGCGCCAGGGAGACGGGCTGCGCGTGCTGCATGTGGGTGAATCCGGGCATCACCGCGTTCCCGTTCTCCTCGGCGACCCTGACCAGGCTCATCATGAGGCCGTCCGCGGCTTCGACTGCTTTCAGGGCCTCGTCCCTCAGGTACATCCTGAAGTCCACGGCGACCTGGTCGTTCCTGCTCCTGCCGGTGTGGAGCTTCCCTCCGGCCGGTCCGATCCTCTGGGTGAGCGAGAATTCCACGTTGGTATGGATGTCTTCCAGGGAATAATCCAATCTGAAATCCCCGTTCTCCATCTCTTTCAGGATCTCCTTCAGCCCTCCGGCGATGCGGTCGGCATCGTCCGCGGGTATTATCCCGCAGGCCTTCAGCATCCTGACGTGGGCGAGGGATCCCATGACGTCGTAGAACGCCAGCTTGGAGTCCACTTCCAGCGACGAGGTGAATTCCAGGGTGGAATCGTCCATCCCGCCTTCGAACCTTCCCGACCAGAGAGCCTGCTGCAAAGGGATCACTTCTTCCCGTGGGCTTTCGCGGCGGTCCTTCCGGGGAGGCCCCAGACATAGATGAATCCGGTCGCGGATCTGTGGTCGAAGCTGTCCCCTTCGGCGTAGGTGCTGAGGCCGGTGTCGTACATGGAGTACGGGGATTTTCTTCCGACCACGGTCGCGGTTCCTTTGAAGAGCTTGACCCTGACGGTTCCGGTGACGAATTCCTGGGTCTTGTCGATGAACGCCTGGATCGGCTCGATGAGTCCGCCGAACCAGAGCCCGTCGTAGACCAGCTGGCAGTATTTCTGCTCTATGCCGCGCTTGTACTCGATGGTGTCCCTGGGGAGGGTCATGGCTTCGAGGGCTCTGTGCGCGGTTATGAGAGTGACGGCGGCGGGGCATTCGTAGGTCTCGCGGCTCTTGATCCCGACGAGACGGTCTTCGACGTGGTCGATCCTTCCGACTCCGTGCTTTCCGGCGGTCTTGTTGAGCTTCTCGATGAGCTTCACGCCTTCGACCTTCTTGCCGTTGAGACGCGTGGGAATACCTTTCTCGAATCCGATTTCGATGTACTGGGGTTCGTCGGGCGCTTTCTCGGGGTCGACGGTGTTCTCCCAGACATCGGCCGGAGGCTCGGCCCAGGGGTCTTCGAGGATGCCGCATTCGCAGGAGCTTCCCCAGAGGTTCTCGTCCCTGGAGTAGGGGCTCTCTTTCTTGACGATGATCTCGATCCCGTGCTCCTTGGCGTATTCGATCTCCTTCTCTCTGGTGGTGACCCATTCCCTCATGGGGGCGATGATCTTCAGCTCGGGGTTCTGGGAAACGATGCCGACATCGAATCTGACCTGGTCGTTCCCTTTGGCGGTGCATCCGTGGGCGATGTATTTGGCGCCCTCCCTGTTGGCCACTTCCACCAGCTTCTTGGCTATGAGGGGTCTGGCGATGGAGGTGCTCAGGGGATACACGTTCTGATAGAGGGCGTTGGCTTTGAGCGAAGGCCAGACGTAATCGGAGACGAACTCTTCGGTGGCGTCGATGAAATCCGATTTTATGGCGCCGTTCCTGAGGGCGCGGGCGACGATGTCGTCTTTGCTGGGGGGCTGGCCGACGTTGATGGCTATGGCGATGACGTCGAGGTCATACTGCTCCTGGAGCCAATGGATGGCGACTGAGGTGTCGAGGCCCCCGGAATACGCGAGGACCACTTTGTCTCTGGTTTTCTCTGCCATGATTATCGCTCTGGGAGAGAGTTTCTTTCGATATATGACCATCGGAGCGGCCGCTTCCTATCTGGGCGGCAGGAAAAGTCAGGAAGGCGTTTGGTATGCGGATTGTAAAGTGGGCCGCCCCGGACCGTCCGTTCTGGGGTCAGGAGCGGCAGATGGGTTCAGGCTCCGAGCCTCTTCCTGTTGATCTCGTCCTCGGACATGATCTGGTCGCCGGTGAACTGCAGTGAGTAGACCTTGGAGATCCCGCGGAAGGTGCATTCCGCTTCCAGCTCCGCCTTCTCGTTCCCGCGGATCTTGACTGTGATCTCCTCGTTCATCTTGCTGTCTTTGGCGAGATCGAAGACGAATTCGCCTATCTTGGGGCAGAGATCCACTTCCTGGTCGCCGTCCTCCGCCAGCGCGTCGTTTTTGCATACCTGGATGCGGGCCTGCTCCTGGCCGTTGTACGACGGGGAGAATTCCCTGGACCCTTCCAGCGGGAGCTGCTCGTTGCGGAACACGATGTTGCAGACCATGTCCTTCTGGCTGGCGTCGTCGAAGGCGATGATCCCGTAGGTGTGGGGCATGACCCTGGTGAACTTCCTGATGCCGCCGCCCCTGACGTCGGTGACCATCTGCTGGTATAGCGCGGCGCCCTTGGCGACGGCCAGGTTGGGGTCGTGGCTCTCTATCTTCCCGGCGAGCTGGGGGTAATATTTGTTAAGCATCGCGGGGACCTGCGGCATCTTGGTGGATCCTCCGACCAGAAGGAACTTGTCTATGTCGTCGAAGGACAGGTTCTTCTCGGACATCAGGGCGTCGATGTATCCCCTGGTCTTGTCCAGCAGAGCCTCGGTCCACGATTCGAACTCTTCGCGGGTGACTTCGACGGCGACGTTGCTGGCCCCGACGGTGAAGTAGTTCTTGACGGAGGTCCTGGTGGACAGCTGCTTCTTGATGTCCTCGACTTTGGCGACGATTCCGGGGTAGTTCTCCCCGCTCTTGATCTCGCCTTCGTCTAGGGAGGGCTCGGCCTCCACGATCTTCTCGATTATGTGCTCCTCGAGCTCCTTGTCCCAGTCCTTGCCTCCGAGGGCGGAGTCTCCGCCGGTGCAGAACACGGAGTAGTTTCCGTTCTCGATCTTGATGATGGTGATGTCGAAGGTCCCTCCTCCGAGGTCGAACACGAACACCGTCTGGTTCTTGTCGGTCTTCGCGCCGTAGGATATCGCCGCGGCGATGGGCTCTTCGACGATGTTGATGTTCTTGAAACCGGCGATCTCCCCGGCCTGCCTGGTGGCTTTCTTCTGGTTCTCGTCGAAGTAAGCGGGGCAGGTGATCGTCACGCCGTCCATGTCGTATTCGGGGTAGAACTGCTTGAAGTCCCTGACGAGCTTCTTGAGTATCTCCGCAGAGAGGTCCTGGGGGTAGTACTCGTCGTCGCCGACGTAGATGCGGAATCCCGCCTCTCCCATGTGCCTTTTGATGGAGTCGAAGCAGGTCTTGGGGTAGATGGCCGCGTTGGCTTTGGCGTCTTTCCCGACGATGATCTCGCCGTTGTCGGTGTCGTAGAGCACCACGGAGGGGGTAGTCTCCTCCTCCTCGAAGTTCTTCACTACCGTGGGGAGCCCGGTGGCGGGATCGATGACCGCGATGCACGAGTACGTAGTTCCGAGGTCGATTCCTATCTTCAAGTCTGACATAGCTTATCATTCTCCGTTGAATTTAAATACCTTGACCTGAGAGGGGTATATGACTTTGCCCTCCAGCTCATAGCAGTCGGTTTTTATCGAGTGGATGGTCCTGTCCATCCCCCTGTCGTCGGTGGGGACGACCGGAGGGACGATCTTCTGGGTCCTGCTGTCGAAGGCCGTCCCGATCTCCGCGCGGCCGCAGGAGACGCCGCGGCATTCCAGGATGTTCAGGAGCCCGCAGTCGAAGTTGTCGAAGGAGCTCAGCAGCGTGTCCACGGTCAGTTCGTCCTTTCTCTCGCGGGCGTTGGCCAGGAATCTTGCCATGTCCTCCCTGAATTTGATTATCTCCTTCAGGATGTCGGCGGTCAGGCTGAGCTTGACTTTGTCCAGCTGCCCGGATATGGTCCCGTTGAAGTGCTGGAACACGGACTGGGGCACCGTGCGCGACTCCAGCAGGCCGTCCATCGCTGAAAGGGTCCCGCATATTTCGGCCAGCTGCGCCGATATGCCGTCGAGGCGCTCCCCGATGGTAGGTCCTTCTTCCCCGGCGCTTTCCGGGGCTTCTTCCGGTCCGGACGGCGTCTCTCCGGCGTCTTCGGGGACGGTCCCGTCCGGTACGGCTGTCTCCGCGGGCTCCTCGGGGATCTGCTCCCCGGCATCCGCGCATATCTCTTCTTTTCTTTCTGTTTCCTCTTCCATGCGATCAGCTCCTTGGGTGTACCAGGGTGTAAATCTCGTAATCATCGAAATCCGAGAAGAACAGCCCGGATCTCTTGCTGTTCCTGTACGCTTTGGCCGCTTCCTTGGACAGGGTGTACGTCCCCCTGCCTTTGCTGAGGTCCACGCGGCTTATCGTGGCAATCTTCTCGTCGTCGGGGCGGGGGAATCCGTAGTCCGATACGCGGAGGGTCATCTCCGGCAGGCTGCTCAGGGCCGGATCGGTTCTGAATTCGATTTTCGTTCCGAAGATCCCGCCGTCGATCTCGTATCTGATTTCGGTTTTCTCCTTCATCTTGGAGCATTTTATGCTGCGCCCCTCTGAGAACGCGCCTTCTGGGTATTCGGAGAAGACGGTGACGAAGATCTCCGAATCCTTGGACGGAAGCTCGATCCTTTTCTGTGCGTCATACTCTCCCCTGTCCTTCCTGACCGAGTATCCCTCATGCGGATCCGACGGGAAGCCGTCCGGCGAATAGCATATCCTGACGGCGTCGGCGCCTTTCGGCCATCCCAGGGTGACGACGTATCTTCCTCCGCTGAACACGCATCTCACGCCGTCCGGGGGGATCGCATTGTGCGCCAGCTTTCCGGCGCCGATAGCGGCGGTAGAGCCGGATATGACCACGGGGTAGACGTACTGGACGGTCCCGGGCGGCACCGAGAACGAAGCCGAGCTGGGGCCTGATGAGTCGCAGCCGAGAGGCGACATGTTCCTTCTTACGAAGTCCGCGGCGGCCGTCCTGCTTCCTATGCGTTTCGGGGACGAGTAGAGCCTGCATTCCTCCCTGCAGGGGTCCCATGACGCGGCGTACGATCCGTTCCCTTTGGGCTCGATCCTGAATCCGCCCGGCGGCTCCGGAACCTTCTCGTAGGTGCACACTACGGAGACGCCTTTGGAGAAAGCGGGGGTCGAGCGCCCGTCGGAATACTCGGCCACAAGAAGGTAGCCGTACGATGTGCCCTCGTCCGAGGATTCCAGGTCCAGATATCCGCCCTCCGTGCCCAGATCCACGCGGCCCATGCCGAGGGCCGCCGGGACGGATCCTTCCGACCTGCACATCCAGACCCTGCTGCATCCCTTCGGGACGTCGAAGCTCAGGCGGATCCCTTTGGTCTCCGAGGACGCGCGGAGGTTCCTGACGTTGGAGAACACGGCGAAGGGGCCGGCATAGGCGGGCTCGGCCGACGATATGCCGTCCCTCTCCGAGTATACGGCGTAATAGTATCCCTTTCCGAAGACGATGTCGCGGTCCACGTACTCGGAGGCGTCCGTCCTGATGGTCTCGCCGTCCTCGCGGTTCCTGGGGGCGCGGCCGGCGTTCTTCACTATGACGTAGCCGGCAGGCTTCCCGTCCGGCTGGGACATCCTCATTCTTATGAAGCCGTCCATGCTCTCGGACAGCATCACGGAGGCGGGCTTCTGCGGCCTCAGGCCTTCCAGGCGGGCGCCGGCTTCGGGGCAGTCCGCGCACAGGCGCATGATGGCGGCGTATTCCTTGGCGGCGTCCCTCCCCGAAAGGGTTCCGGCGTCTCTGATGCGCCTCCTCACTTCGGCCATGACCGATTCGCAGCGGTCCCTGCGGATCCTCACCGGTTCCAGGTCAGGGACTTCCGGCTTCCCTGCCAGATATCTCTTCGATGCTTCCAGGGCCTCGCCGATCTTGGACGCGGACATGAGGGAATCCAGCTTCGCGATTATGCCGTCGTTCTCTCTGATGACGGCTTCTGCCCTGGCCAGGACGGCCGGGTCCAGGCTTTTTTTGTGTTCCCCGAGATCGTTCAGCAGGCGTCTGAGCTCGGACAGCCCGTAGGACGAGGCCAGCCTTCCGACCTTCTTCTGGGTCTCCTTGATGTCGCTGACTAGCTTTATCTCCATGCCGCAGCGCTTGCACTTCCCTTCTGAGAACGGAGTGGTCGCCCCGCATCTGCAGCGGTAATAGAGGTCGGACCCGCAGACGGTGCACTTCTCGTTGTCTTTGGGCATGTACGCGCCGCAGGACCCGCATCTGAGGTCGAAGTCGTCGTCCTTGGACAGGTTGGCGACTATCCCCATGCCCATGCAGTACTGCTCCAGGGCTTTCATGGATCTGTCGGTGTCCGCTCCGGAGCGGGCCAGGCCGTTGCTCTCGAAGAGGTTCTCTATCGCATAGCGTTCTATGCGGTCCGAGGACGAGGCCCTGACGTCCTCGACGATCTCCCACAGGACGGACCATGTCTTCAGGTCCTCCAGAAGTTTGTCGTCGTCCACGCAGGGCTTCACTTTCCTGAACGCCTTGACCAGGTCCATGCATTTGCGCTGCTCCATGAGCACGTCGAATATTTTGTTCAGAGCCGCGTAGACGGATCTGGCCTCCGCCGCGTCGAATTTATGGCCCAGCTTATCCACGTTTCCGCCGTAGCCGTTGGCCGTGTCCACCGCGTCGTTGGTCCATTCGATGAAGGGCTTGCAGTCCATCGCTCCCAGGGCCCCCACGAGCTTAGCGTTTAGGGCGTAATCCCTGCATTTCTCGATGGGGATGTCCGTCAGATCGTCGATGTCCTCCTTCTCGATGTTCCAGCCTCTGTTCTTCATCTTCTTGCAGATGGCATCGGCGCTTTTGTCCAGAAGGACCTGCTTCCCGTCGGTGCGCACGAATATGAAGCTCCTGAGGACCCTGGAGAAGTCCTTTTTCATCGCCGCCAGGGATTCTTCCGCGGCGCTTCCGGATACGATCTCGGCCTCGAATTTCGCCAGTTCCTCCGGGCTGTATCTGATTTCGTTGGATCTTTTCAGCGCGTTTATCCTCTGCTGCACCTGCGGCTTGTCGTATGTGTTCAGAGGGTTGAGCCCCAAGGCTTTGTACGGGTCCGTCATCGCATGTCCTCTTCGCCGGTTTTTCATTTGCTTCCGCCGATATCGGAAGCTATCGACGACAGGGTCTTTCCCAGGCCGCCGGATCTGGTCTGGAGAGCGGATTTGTCTGACGACGAGATCTTGCGTATGAAAGATCTGTCCACGTCCCCGAATCCGATCCCTATGCATTCGACCTTCAGGTCTTTCAGGCTCTTCACGCTGCTCTCCACGGTGTCGTCGCCGTACCATTGGCCGTCCGTCAGGGTAACCACGAACACCTTCCCCTTCCCGGAGGCTTCATTGGCCAGGGTGTACACCTGTTTGTTGAGGGGGTTGCAGCTGGTCCCTCCGCCGACGTTCACGCTGTTCAGCGATTCTATCTTGGAGAGTATATTGGAGGGGGATGTGAAGCCAGACACCTCTTTGGAGGAATCGGCGAAGGCGACCAGGGCGAATTCGGCGTCCTTGATCATCTTGGCGAATCTGCACATCTCGCGTATGGCTTCCTTCAGGGGGCTGCCGCTCATGCTCCCGGAGAGGTCCACTGTCAGTATGATGAACTTCCTGCCGCCGGCGATTTTCTCGGCCACCGGAGGCTTCCCCATCCAGGCGCAGTTCTCCGGGACGGTGCCGGTCTCCATCCTGAGGGCGCGGTCCCCCTGGAATGCGGTGACTTTGACCATGCCGCTGCGGTCGTATTCGAAGTCTATGTCGATGTCCACGCCGCCTCCGTCGTTCTCTATGTCTTTGGCTACGGCGAGGTTCAGCACTTTGTTCCCCAGATCCAGAGGGTTCTCGCTGTCTCCCTGTATGGTGTAGATGTCGAGCTTCTCGGTGTAGTTCCCGGGCTGTATCTTTACCGTGCGGCGGCCTTTGGCCGGGATCGGGGAGTTGCGGGCTATCATTATCCTGTTGATGTATCTCGTGAAACCGGGGTCGGTGACCAATGTCCCCAGGCCGAAGGGGGTGACGTCCTTGAAGCTCATGCTGACGGTCTTGATCCCCATGCCCTGGTCTTTTCTGCGTATCCTGATCCTTCCTTCCTGGGCGTTGGCCAGGAGCGCGGCGCCCTTCGCCACCGCCAGATCGGTGTCCTCGTGGATTATGACGTCGGTTCTGCTCTCTTCCCTGATGGCCGAGCGTATCGCAGGCATGCGGGTGGAGCCGCCGACCAGCAGGACATGGTCTATGTCCTTCCAGGACATCCCCATCTCCGAGAGCAGATCCCTGCAGATGCTCATGGTCTTGTCCACGAGATATGACGTGGCCTCCTCGAACTCGTCCCTGGTGACCGCGACCGTGGCGGAGCAGCCGTTGTAGCTTATCCTCATCTTGGCGTCGTTCCTCGAAGACAGCTCCCTTTTCATCTTCTCCGAGTCGACGATCATCCTGCACATGAACTCCCTGTCGTTCCCGAAGCTTTCCCCGGTCTCTTCCTGGAACTTGGACAGGACTATCCCGCAGAGCTCGGCGTCCCAGTCCTTCCCTCCCAGGGCGGAATCGCCTTTGGTCGCCCTGACCGCGATGTTCCCGTCCTCGATGTCCAATATGGTGATGTCGAACGTCCCTCCGCCCAGGTCGAAAGTCATTATGGTGCCGTTGGCCCCTTTCTTGAACCCGTAATAGACGGAGGCCGCGGTGGGCTCGTTGACCAGGTCCAGAACCTTGAGGCCGGCATCTTCCCCGGCTTTCTTGGTCGCTTTCCTCTGGAATTCGTTGAAATACGCGGGGCAGGTGATGACCGCGCTCTCTATCTCTTTCCCGGAGATCCTCTCGGCGACCTCCCTCATGTGCTTCAGCAGTATGCTGGACAGCTGCTCGGGGCTGAATTCCCTGTCGCCGGCGTAGTAGCGGTGGCTGCCGCCCATGAACCTTTTGAACGCCGAGAACGCGCTCTCCGACCCGCTGGCCTGGAGGTCCTTGGCCTCGTGGCCGACTATGAATCCGCCGTCAGTGACTGCGACCACCGAAGGGGTGGTGTCCTCGCCCCAGTCGGTCTCGATCATCTTCGGCGAGCCGCTGTCGTCCACGTAAGCGATCGCGGAGTACGTGGTCCCCAAATCTATCCCAACTCTTATCCCGGCCATATCCGTTCACCGTCATTTTTTGAAGAGGCCTTTCAGGCCCTTGAACAGGCTTCCGCTCCCTTCTCCGCCATTTCTGCCGTCGGCTTTTCTGTCATCGGGCTCCCGCGGCCCGGTGTCTTTCCCGCCGTTTCCGCCGAAGAATCCGCCTTTCTTATCTTCCGGCGGCCTTTCGGAGTGTTCGTAATACGTCTCCAGGTCCCCTTCGTTCCCCCCGGCCTTATCGACGCTTCTCTCGAGCTTCGACGGTTTTCCGCGCCAGGTCATGTTTTTGAATGTGAGGTCGGAGACGGCGATCCCGGCTTTCCTCACCGCCACTATGTATGCCGCAAGGACGTCGGCTGAGTCGCGGACGGTAGGCAGGATGACACTGGCCGCGGTCTCGTACAGCTCGGCGCTCTCATGGCCGGCGAACGGGGCGAGCCTGGATTCGAACCATTCCTCGTCTATTCTGAAGCCTCCGAGGAACACCCTGCGGCAGAATGTCCTCTTCTCATCCGGGCTCAGACCGTCGTATCCGTTCAGTTCCGCAGGGGATCCGCGGCGCAGGCTGTTCGCGGCGAGGTAGAGGGCGGTGCGGGGGCATTTGCCGGCGGGCGCCGCCCCCATATCCGTCAGCCTCTGGGCTATCTGAAGCCTTTTATCGGATTGGAAGTCCGCGGGCATGCTCTCGAATCTCTTCGCTATGGCGGGCAGGCAGGCTTTTTCCATCGGTCTCCCGTCAGCTCCCAGGAAATCCAATGCCGCCATCAGATCGTCCGCGCCGGCGGATCCGCAATGTGCGGAATACATTGCCTCGGCTTCCCCGGTCTTCCCCTCTTTCAGGAGGCTCCCGCATCTTTCCCTCAGATATGCTCCGGCGTACGGGCCTTCCGCCATGGCGCCGTCCAGAGCCTCCAGCATATCCGGGTCGTAGCCGACCGTCTCAGCCAGCCGCCCTGCCTCCGCCAGGCCGGTCCTGGAAGACAGGATCCCGGCGAGGATCGAATGCTTCAGGTCCGTCCCGGCAGGGCTGCCCTGCCCCAGCACGGCTTCCGCAAGGGGGCGGTCGGCGAGGATGAATTCCGCCGCGTCCTGGCCCGCCTGTCCGAGGGCTTCCGAGGCCGCTTCGTAGGCGTCCGCGGCGCGGCTGTCGGACCAGTATCTGGCGGCCAGATAGGCGCCGGGGGCCGAAGCGAAATGGCTTCCGAGCCCGTATGCCGCCATGTCGGCTATCGATCCCTTGTTCTTCCTGTAGAATTCCATTGTTTCTGCTGATCCGAGGCTGTCCATGCCTTGGAGACGGCTTTTCGCCACCGCTATCCTGATCTTTCTCACGCATTCCGCGTCGTCCAGCGAGCTGCAGAGATCGTTCTGGATGTAGTCGACGTCAGCGTCGTCCAGCACTCCGATCCTGCATTCGACGGCCGCCGCCGCGCATCCGGCCGGAAGGTTGGCGCCGTATTTCTTCAGGGCTTCCCAGGCGCGGTCTAGGCTGTCCCCGGACAGCTTCATGCCTTTCTCGGCTATGCAGTAGAGGTCGTACAGGTCTATGATCTCCTTTCCGGGGGTCTCCGCTTTCGCTTTCCCCAGGAATCCGAAGAATCCCTCCCTCAGCCCTCCGTAAGCCCCGCCGATGTAATCGTTGAACGGGCCGTCGAAGGTTTCGGAAGGATCGCAGCTTTCGTCTTCGGCGGTCATGATGCCTTCGCGGATCTGGCCTCTGCGCCTGTCATAGAGGCCCATCACGGTTTCCTCGCATGCGGAGGCGTTGTCAGGGTGTATGTAGGTGACGAATGTTATCCTGTCCGCTATGCTCTTCGGGAAAAGCATGGTGGCCGCGGCTATCCAGAGCGGGATCTCCTTCCAATCCGCGCAGAGGAGCACTCTGTCCTTCCTGTCGCACGCGTCCAGGATTCTGTATGTGAGAAGCCTGAGGAACCTGCCGTCCTTGGATTCCGCGAATTCTTTGGCGGTCTCTAGGCTGATGGCGCGCCCTTCCTCCAGCTCCGGCGGGGAGCGCCCCAGCCTGGGCGGTGCGGACGTCACGTCCATGCCGTCGAAGTCGATCCCTCCGCAGAAGGAGGGGGACTGCAGATACTCTATGGGATATCCTTCCAGACTGTCGCATATGAACGAGTGCGACACGTAGTTGTTGTACCTGCTGGGCATGCCGTAGATGTATCCCGTGAAGGTCTTCTGAGCGATGCACATCTTCCCCGATCTGAGGGTGCCGAAGGCCAGGGCCTTGGGTATGAGCTCAAGGTTGGGATCGTCCGGGCCGCTGATGGGCATCGGCGGCTTGAACGACGAGAACCTGGCGAGGACATCGGCGCGGTCGCCCTCGGAGATGCCGTCGGATTCGGAGTATATCCCGTATCCCGACTGGAGATGCCCCGGAACCGCGCGGTTTATCGTGTAAATGATCTGCTCGGGCATGCCATCACCAGAGATGGAACAGGTCGGGCTTTGTGCTCTTCCCGTAGATCAGCCACAGGATGGGGTCTTCCACCCTTATCGGCTTGATCTCGTCGATCTTCTTCCCTTCCGGGTCCTTCCCCAGGGCCGACACCCCGAAGAAGCGGGAAGTCCTGAATTCCAGTTCCGCCGCCCTGTTCAGCTGGCCGCTCGAATATTTCCCGACGTACCCGCGTATCTCCTGGTCGATGGCGTAGCTGTTCTCCTCGTCGAATTTCCCTTTGACCCTGGGCTTGTTGATGGCGGATTCCGGCCCCAGCAGGGCGCTCATCTCCTCCTGGTTCCTGGGCTCGCGGAGAAGGACGTCCACTTTGGCCATGACTATCGCCAGAGGTATGGGGATCTTCTTCCTGTCGCCGATCCTGTTGAAGCTGCGGATGGTCTGGCAGATGCTGTTGAAAGTGGAGATGTAATCGGCGTCGGTGTCCGCCCCGTGGCCGCTCCCCACGATATCGGAGACGCCGTTGCATATAGTCGGGTCGATGATGTATATCAGGCCCTGGGCGTAGGACAGATAGTTCCCTATGGCGGAGGTCCCTCTGATGTCGCGCACATCCTCCCCGGCCGTGTCTATGAAATGGAGATAGATCGTCTTGCCGCTCTTCAGCTTCAGCCTGTAGGAGAGGACGTCGTAATCTTTTCTGATGCTCAGGGGATCCGTCCCTTCCAGGGTGGTGTGGTTCTTGAACAGGGGATTGTAGTAGTTGTTCCTGTAGATCTCTTCCGTGTCGCCTATCCCCTGTATGTTCCATTCGAACTCGTTGGACAGCTCCTTCATCCTGTCGATCAGGACGGTCATGTAGTGGGTTTTCCCGCATCCTCTGACCCCGGCTATCGCATAGAATATGTTCTTCTGGTTCTCCTGGTCGAAGGGGATCTGGCATTTGCAGTTGGGGCATATGCGGAATCCCACTTTCTTCCCGCATGTGGGGCATACCCTTTTGCCCCCGCTGATGTTGGGGACAACCTCGCTGTTGCAGCTGGCGCATCTCATGTTGTTGCAGATGTACAGCTCTTTGTCAATCTCCTGGAAACAATGAAAGCAGATCAATTGGACCACGGCATCCTGTCGTTCATAATGCGTTTTGAAGTCAAATCCTTATGCATCTCTGCCCGCGCGCAGCCTGCCTCATGCCTTATGGAAGACGTTCGCCACGTCAGAGTCCAGCCTGGTGAACGCGTCGAAGAACACTTTCGCGACCTGCTTCGCGTCCCTGGCGTCGCAGATATGGTAGGAGACGGAGGAGAAGCTGTTCTCCAGCAGGGATATCAGCTGGCTGAAGCCGCTGGAGATCAGATATCCTCTGACGTCGCCCGGATCCCCGATGGCGTCCTTGTGGGTGACCACCAGATGGAGGGGCACGCGTATCGAATCGGACAGCGAGGTCTGGGAGACGTAATGGTATTTCTGCCAGAATTCGTTGACCGCAAGCTCGGCTCTGACGGCGGCGTCCGGAGCGCTGGCGTCCACCGCAATGAATATGGCGTCCTCCTGGCCGTACTGGGGCTGCTGGCCCATGTCGTCCACGTCGCTGTTGAAGTAGGTCCCGCTGATGTCGAACATCACGAGATGGCGGTCCGTCCTTCTGGATACGTCCATGCTTATGACGTAAGGCGGGCTGTACCTGTTCGGGGTGGCCATGCTGTAGGAGGAGCCGTACGGATAAGCGTGGCCGCTGTTTTTCGCTATCGCATCCATCGCCGAGAAGGCGAGCGAAGTCTTCCCCGATCCGGAAGGCCCGGCAAAGGTCAGCAGGTAAGGGCGTGCCTCTTTGGCGTTGATCGTGCCGTTGCATTCGGGGCACAGGGCATCGAGGATGCGCCTGTCTTTTTGGCGGTCCGTCACAGGCAGCTTCATGTCGCATCCTTCGCAATGGGTGTGGTAAAGCCCATGGATAGAAGGGCGGAGATCCAGGCCGCTTGCCGTCGGATAGCGCTGGCCGCAGCTGCATACATAGATCGGACGTTCGAATATCGCGCCGCATGCCGGGCATACGCAGCGGCGGGTGTCCTTGGCGTAACCGGCTCTCTCCCTTATCCTGCTGATGGCAAGCACGGCGAGAAAGATCAGCATGACCGCGACGTAATAGATCACGTAAACAACCATGGCGATGGCGAATCCGATGAGGGCCAATATTAGGGGGAACAGCATGATGATGATCCCGTAGATCCCGAAGGCGACCGCTATGCCGATCAGCGACGCGAATCCTTCGGCACTCTTCTTGATTATGCTGACCAGCGTATGATAGTCGAACACGGCGAACGTGTTGTGGAATTCGCTGTAATCTATGTGGTACATCGACATGCCGATGACGATCGCGAGGCCGATCATGCTGATGCCCACCGGGACGGTGATGAAGACGTCGTCATTATCGGCGATGCCCCAGTAATACAGCAGGAATTCGCTGATGATCAGCGACAGCAGATGCCCCAGTATTATCACACTTTTGTTGAGCGATTCCAATCGACCAGCTCCGATACGGCATTTGTCGGCGGTATGCTGCTTTATATGTTTATGGAGCAACAAACCTCGTTTTCCGTAATGCCTTCATCAGTTATAATATATCAGAGACGGAGGCCCTGTTTGTCCGCGGCCCTCAGACTTTCCGGAACGCGAGCGCTAGGCTTCTGTCTTTCCTGCGCAGAGCTTCGGAGAGCACGGCCGCCGCTTCCCTATGGTCTCTGGCGTCGCACATATGATAGGTCACGCTGCGGAAATTGCTTTCCAGAGAGGATATCATCCGGCCGTATCCTTCCGATATGAGATATCCTCTGATGTCCGGGCGGTTTCCTAATATGTCCCCGTGGGTTACCACCAGATGGAGCGGCACGCGTATGTCTTCGGACAGGGATGTCTGCGTCACGGCGTGGTATTTCTGCCAGAACCCGTTCATCGCCATCTCATCTTTCATGGCGGCGTCCGGCGCGCAAGGGTTCACAGTGATGATGATAACGTCCTCCCGGCCGTACTGGGGCTGCCGGTCTATGCCGGCCCTGCCGGTGAAATACGATCCGTTCACGTCGAAAATGACCAGGTAATGGAATTCGTATCTGCGGATTTCGGCGCTGATGACATAAGGGCGGCTGTTTTCTTCGGGCGTGCCGGGGCTGTATGCGTTTCCGTAAGGGTAGCACGTCTTCCCGCTGTTTTCCAGGGCTTCCATGGCAGAGAAGGCGAAGGCAGTCTTTCCGGAGCCTGAAGCCCCGGCCAGAGTGATTAAGGAGGGGCGCCCTTCCTAGGTAGATATCGCGGAGCGGCATTCGGGACAGATCGCATCCAAGAAGCGTCTGTTTCTGTCCACCGGAACAGAATAGATGCAATGCCCGCAATTCATCCTCTTCAGTCCGTGGATGGAAGGGCGCAGGCTGGCGGTGGAGCCGGAGGGGTATTCCTGGCCGCAGTAGCACAGATAGATGGGGCGCCTGAATATGGCGAGGCAATTCGGGCATACGCAGCGCCCGGTGCGTATCTCATACCTGGCAGTGTCTGCCAGATAGGCAAGAGCCAGCAGCATCAGGTAAATCAGCATCGCGGCAAGCAGATATGCTACGGAGAAGGCCATGATCAGAGCGAGGCCGGCCATCGACAGGAGAAACGGCAGCAGAAGCAGAAGCTCGATCGCGGCTCCGTAGAACTGCCATTCCTCCATCTTTTTCGCGAAGCTGGAGACGGTTTCTATGAAAATCTGGACGATCCCTAAGGTGAGAAACAGATATGCGCGGCGATCGAATGCCGCGAACGTGAGGCGGAAGGCATCGAATTTTATGGTATCCAGAAGGATTTTCAATATGTACAGGGCTATGATCTGCCCTGCCGCCGCAGGCACCGCGGTCATCCATCCGCCCAGCGGGGCGACATAAACTGCCATGACCCAGCAGCTGGAGAGGAAAGATGCGATGCAGACGGCAATGACGACGAACTTGCCTGATGATTCCATTGCCTACCGCCCCCTCGATGTGCGGCCTATGCCGTTCCGCATATTTCCTGAGTTGCCTGCCGGGTATCCGGCGCGGATCGTGATTCATCAGGATGATCGCCGGGCTGTGTTCCCATGTCCACAATGGGGTATGCAAAGTGTCAGAGCGTCACCGCGCCAACAGATTGGACAATTAATGTCTTCCTTGAAACAATAGTTTTATAGGCTTAACGGCAGTCGCTCTGACCCATTATAACCCGGACGTTTCGACATGACAAAAGTAGGTATCATAGGGGGAACCGGATACGCAGGCGGAGAGCTCGCCCGCATCCTTTCCGTCCATCCGGACGTCGAGATAGCCGCGATGACGTCCCGCCAGAATGCGGGGAAGAAAGTTCAGGAGTCACATTCGTATCTCAAGGGATACGTGGATCTGGAGTTCATATCGAACATATCCGAGGCTCCCGACCTCGATCTCGTGTTCGTCGCTACGCCCCACGGCGTGGCAATGAAGGAGGTCCCGGCTCTGCTGGAACGCGGGATCAAGGCCATAGATCTCTCCGGGGATTACCGCCTGCATGACGTGGCTACATACCAGAAATGGTACGGCCATGAGCATACCGACGTGGAGAACCTCCAAAAAGCCGTCTACGGATTGCCGGAGTTCTTCCGCGGCGAGATAAAAGGCGCGGACTTGGTCGCCAACCCGGGCTGCTATGCGACATCCATCATTCTGGCCTGCGGTCCAATCCTCAAATCGGGGCTTGCAGGGGACGACGTGATCGTCGACGCCAAATCCGGCACTTCCGGGGCCGGGATGGTGCCCACCGAGCGCACCCACCACTCGACGTGCGGCGAATCCGTGATACCGTACAGCATCGGCAAGCACCGCCATACGCCGGAGATAGAGATGGCCGTGGACCGCTTCGCGGGATCCCATTCAAAGGTGACTTTCGTCCCCAATCTGGTCCCCATAGTCCGCGGCATAATCTCGTCATGCTATTTCGGCCTGGAGAAGGATGTCTCCCAGGAAGAGATCGATTCGATCTATGAGAAGCAGTACGGGAACGAGACGTTCGTCCACTACGTCCCGGACCCGTCCATACGCGCGGTCGTCGCTTCGAACCATGCGCAGGTGTCATCCCGCGTTCTGGGAAGCAAGGCCGTCGCTTTCGGAGTTGTGGACAATTTAGTCAAAGGGGCATCCGGGCAGGCGGTCCAATGCATGAACCTGATGCTCGGGCTCGATGAGAAAGCCGGGCTGGATTTCCCGGGATTGGGGGTTTGAAGATGACGGAGATAATAGACGGCGGCGTGACTACCCCGCAGGGTTTCAAAGCCGCAGGAGTGCACAGCGGAGTGAAATATCGCTCTCTCGACCTCGGACTGCTGTATTCCGAGGTTCCGGCGGCCGCGTTTGTGGGATACACTAGCAACAACGTGAAGGCAGCCCCGGTGCAGGTCATGATGAAAGAGAACTCCCCGACGCTTTCCGCGGTCGTGGTGAACAGCGGCAACGCCAATGCTCTCACCGGCCGCCGCGGGATAGAGGATGCCATATCCATGAAGCAGTCGGTGGCGACGGAGCTGGGTCTGGATCCGATCCAGGTCGGGGTCATGTCCACCGGGCTCATAGGGCGCTTCATGGACATGCACAAGATCCGCTACGGAATCTCCCGCGCCGCCAAAGAGCTGAGCTCCGGCAGAGAGGCAGACGGCCTGATCGCCGAGGCGATAATGACCACAGACACCATCAAAAAGGAATGCGCGGCCCGCGTGCGCCTGAGCGACGGGACCCTGGTCTACATCGGAGCCATATCCAAGGGGAGCGGGATGATCTCGCCACACATGAAAGTCCTGCACGGGACAACGCTGTCCCTGGTCACTACCGACGCCAATCTGTCCCCGGCTTTCCGCGAGAAGTGGCAGTCCATTCTCGACGACAGCATGAACATGGTCTCCGTCGACGGCGACCAGTCCACCAACGACACCTGCATACTCCTGGCCAACGGAATGTCCAACGGAAGATGCGCCGACGAGGACCCAGAATTCGAGGATGCCCTCCGCACCGTGATGACCAAGATCGCCCGTACCATAGCCATGGACGGGGAGGGAGCCACCAAGCTCATAGAGGTCCAGGTCACCGGAGCGGAATCGAAGGAAGAGGCCCGCAAAGTCGTCAAGACGATCATCGATTCGCCTCTGGTCAAATCGGCCATATTCGGTTCGGACCCCAATTACGGGCGCATAATGATGGCCGTAGGGAACAGCGGGGCAAAATTCAACCTGGAGGAGATGCGCCTGATCATCAAGGGCGGGGACATGGAGGTTCCCATCCTGGATGCCGGATCCCCGGTGTTCCAGGACGAGCGCGCCGTAGAGGTAGTCCGCATGGCCATGGACAACAAGGAAGTCACCATCCTGGTCGATCTGGGCGTCGGAGATGGGGAAGCCATAGGCTGGGGCTGCGACCTCACCTACGATTACGTCCGCATCAACGCGGAATATGCCACGTGAGATGTTCGCATGGACAACCTGTACCTGCTGAAGTTCGGAGGGAGCGCCATCCGCGGGAAAGGCGATATGATGCGTCTTTCGGCGGAGATGGCGGCCATGATGAAGGAAGGCAAGAAGCTGATACTTGTCCACGGAGGGGGACCCGAGATCTCCGAGGAGATGGAGAGGAGGGGCCTGAATCCGGTCAAGGTGTGCGGCGTCAGAGTAACCGACAGGGATGCCCTGGAGGTCGCCGAGACGGTGCTCCGCAGAATCAACGCGGACATGGTCGGATGCCTGAGGGAATCAGGCGCGGATGCGATCGGCATCCCGGGCTATTTCTGCACCCTGTGCGAGAAGAAAGCTCCTATCAAGGCATCGGAAGGCGGAGAGGAGAGGGAAGTCGATCTGGGCCTGGTAGGCGAAGTGGCCGATGTGGATCCTCAGCCTCTGTTCGACCTGATAGGCCAGGGCATCGTGCCTGTCGTGTATCCCATCGGGAAGGACGCGGCCGGGAACATGCTGAACGTCAACGCGGACACCATGGCGGCAGGGATCGCCGTGGGGATAGGATGCTCCGGGATGATAGCCATAACCGATGTCCCCGGCATACTGAGGGACGTCTCCGATCCGTCTTCCAAGATAGATTCGCTGACCATCGCGGAGGCCCGCGCCCTCATGGAGGACGGGACGATTTCGGGCGGGATGATCCCGAAGGTGGAATCCTGCATCAAAGCGCTGGAAGCCGGGGTCCCAGAAGTCCGCATGGTAAACGGAAAGAATGAGAGCGGCATAATGTCAGAAGGCCGCGGAACGATCATCACGGGATGAAAACATGAAATTCAAAGAGATCAAAGAGAAATCGTCGGAATTCCTTTTCCAGAATTACGGCCGGATAGATCTGGCTTTCACACACGGGAAAGGATGCATGCTGTATGATACGGAAGGGAAGGAATATCTCGATTTGGTGTCCGGAATAGCCGTGAATTCGCTGGGATACGCCCATCCGGACGTCACCGCGGCCATCCAGGAGCAGGCCTCGCGCATGTGCCACGTCTCCAATCTGTACTATGTCGAAGAGCAGGCGGAGCTGGCGGAGAGAATAGCTTCCATAACCCCCGGGAATCTGGACCGCACGCTGTTCTGCAACAGCGGAGCCGAAGCCAACGAGGGCGCCTTCAAGACGGCTGTGCGCTATACGGGCCGCGGGAAGATACTGTCCGCTCTGAACGGTTTCCATGGGAGAACTTCCGCCTCGCTCGGGGCCACCGGCCAGGAGAAATACCGGAAGACTTTCGAGCCTCTGATCAGCGGTGCGTTCGGATATTTCGAGTTCGGGAACTGCGAGCAGATCAAAGGCATGGTGGATTCGGACACGGCCGCCGTCATCGTGGAGCCTGTCCAGGGCGAGGGCGGAGTCCGCACCGTACCCCGGGATTTCTTCAAGACCGTCCGCGACATATGCGACGAGAAGGGCGCGCTGATGATCTGCGACGAGGTCCAGACCGGCATCGGGCGCACCGGGGAGTGGTACGGAATCGAGAACTTCGGCGTGGTCCCGGACATAATCACCATGGCCAAAGCCCTCGGAGGCGGCCTGCCCATAGGGGCGGTCACCACCACGGAGGAGATATCCTCGGTCGTCACTCCCGGAACGCACGGGACCACTTTCGGAGGCAACCCGATGGTCTGCGCCGCAGGATGCGCCGTCATCGACGTCATGAAGCGCGACGGGATAGTGGCCCATGCCAAAGATCTGGGAGCCAGATGGAGAGAGGACATCCGCGCCGTCGGCTCGCCCAGAGCGAAGGAAGTCCGCGGATACGGCCTCATCATCGGGATAGAGATGGATTCCAACGAATCGGCGTCCCATGTCCAGAAATACTGCCGCGACAACGGCGTCCTGGTCAACGTGTGCCACGGCAATACCGTCCGCCTGATTCCTCCGCTCATCCTGAGCGACGGGGAGAAGGACAGATTCACGGCGCTCTTCAAGGAATGCGCTTTCTGAAACTTCTTTCGCCGGGAGACCGGCGCTTTTCTTCGATAAATCTGGGGAGCGTGGCACTGCGGAGGACACAGAATTCATCCCATGCGGGAAAGAGGGGGCGCCCTGCATAATCTTCGCGGATATGGCCGGCCATCCTTTCGATGCCGCGTCCGCCGCGCCCCGGAATTCGGACGTCCTCGCCGTCAGATTCGGCGATTGGGACGGTGCTCTGACCCCTTGGAAGGCCGCCGGCCTGCGCGACGGCGACCCGGAATTCGGCGGACATGCCGGAGAGACCCTGAGGAGGTTGGTCGGGGAGATAATTCCGGAGGAGACGGAAAGGCTCGGCCTGTCCCCGTCAGCTTACGGGATAGCCGGATATTCCCTCGGGGGCCTGTTCTCTCTGTATGCGCTCGCCCGCTGCGGCAAGTTTTCCGCGGCCTCGTCCATGTCCGGATCCTTATGGTATGAAGGCTGGAATGAGTATCTGAGAGGGCTGGATTTCTGCGGCAGCGGGAAGAAAGCTTTCCTTTCCCTGGGAGACAGGGAAGAATGCTCCAAAAATCCCGTTCTGCGTTCTGTCAGGGCCTGCACGGAAGAGACAGCGAGGATTCTCGAGTCTAAAGGATGCGAAACCAGGGTTTCGATAGGCCCCGGGACGCATTTCCAGCGCATCCCGGAGCGTCTGAAAGCAGGGCTGGCATTTCTGGACGAGGTTCTTCCCCGCCGAAGCCAGATTGCTCGCACTTATTCTCATTATGTATAGCTTCGTTCCGAACCTTCGTCGGAACAGCTGTCTCTGAGATATGATCTGACTTCGGCGGTTCTCATGATCTTTGATCCGAGCTCTTCGTCTGCGTCGGTCCCTTTGCCTTCAATCTTGGCTTTGGCGTAATAGATTAAGGCCAGAGTGCTGTAATTCATATTCTTTTCGAATATCTTGAAACAATTCTTCAGGTTCTTGTCTTTCTGGTAGTCGGATACCGCGGAATTGATCTCTTTCACTTCGTTCAAGGCATACAGGTAGTCCGGATCTTTGTTGTCGGAGAAGATTCTGGACGCATCTTCGAGGAACAGCTTCCTGGATCCGACCGTGCTGACCAGTTTGACCATATACTCTTTGCGTTTTTTCCTGTAGGCATCGATGTCAAACGATTCGCGGAATGAATCAAGGCATCCAAGAGCATCCAGATTCCAGAGGTTCCTGAGGCATTTATTGCAGCACCCGCAGTTGTTCTTACTTTTTGTGCATGAATACAGGTATTTATGGGCGAACGGGGCGTCTTTTATGTCTTTCAGTTTCTGGTAGCGGTTGGATAGGAATCCTTCGGAGAAAATGTCCAGTTTACCGTCGGATACCAGAGGCAGGGTGAACATGTCGTAATGGCCGGAATACTGTGTGCAGCTGCCTTCCAGTTCGAGCGCCAATCTTCCGTTGCCTGCAGAACCATAATAATAGATCTTCCAGAAGTATCTCATCATCATAATGGAGAACAGATCTGTGAAAGTATGAGTAAACTTGTGGTTCTGGGGGAGCACATGAGTAATGTTGCATTCGATCTCAATGAGGGGGAGACCGACGCTTTTTGAAGCTGTTCTCGCGCGTTCGTATGCCGTTTGTTTGACTATTTCGATCCTTTTTTCGCTTCCATAGCATGCATTGAACGCTCCCACATCGGTTATGCACAGGTGGGTCAGCCTGCGGCTGCTGTCTTCGTAATTGAGATAATGCCAGAGGGAATGCAGCGAGTCCACTCCGCAGGACATGCCTGTACCCACATGTTCCCCGGAGCGTATCTGGCTGTCTTCCATTATGGGAGCGTTGATTTTTATCGTCTTGAAGTGTCTATCCTCATGGACAAGAGCGGGAATGATGTATTCTGTTATGTTGTGGTAAAGGTGGCTGCTGATTGGGGATTCGGCTACGATGTCCAGATCTTTTCTCATGCAGTGGTTCAGGAATGCTATTACGTACGCATCCGAAAGGTCCGTGCACAGGCCGTATCCGTACTTAATCGGGACGCTGTAGATCAGCGTGTGGGTTTCGGTATCCTCTCCGCCATTTTTCTTTTTCAAAAATATGGTTATGTCGGCTTCCTGGACAGTCCTGTCTCCTTCGTCATGAACTCTTGCGGAGCTTATCGTCAGCGTCCCTTTGGACATGATCAGATAATTTTGGATGAATCTAATAAAGTTTTTTGAAAATTGATTATAATTATATCAATTCTGATTTAATGTTGTGTAAAAAACTAATTTTCTTTTGCAGGGGCGATTGTATTCGGTAAGTGTGTTTCTGTTCAATCTACTTAATTATGTGTCCGAAGACGATGTATGATGTCTTTGGGACGCTATAAAAATGAAATCTGCGATGTTCGCAGAAGTTTGAATCGCTGGTGTTCCCGGCAGTCTGTAATGTATGCTGCGCTCCGGATGATGTTTCCTACCGCTTTCTTCCTGCGGGCTGTTTTCCCTCTATGATCAGGTTCCGGCTTTGCCGTCGAACATGGATACGGGCTTGGCGTCCGTTCCAGTGAAGTTTGGCATGCGGATGTTCCGTTCATGGGGGGTTTGCCGCATGGCGGCCTTATGGGATCTCATACTGACTTTAATTCGGAACGATTCTCTCTCAGGAACGATCTGACCTCTGTGGTTCTCAGGATCCTGTTGCCGAGCTCTTCGTCTGCGTCGGTCCCTTTGCCTTCAATCTTGGCTTTGGCGTAGTATATCCTGGCCAGGATGCTGTAGTGCCTGTTCTTTTCGAATATCTTGTAGCAGTCCTTCAGGTTCCTGCCTTCCTGGTAGTCGGATACGGCAGCATCGATTTTTTTTACTTCGTCCAAGGCATACAGATAATCGGGATCCTTATTTTCAGAGAAGATTCTGGACGCATCTTCGAGGAACAGCTTCCTGGATCCGACCGTGCTGACCAGTTTGACCATATATCCTCTGCGCTCTTTCCTGTACGCGTCGATGTCGAATGATCCGCGGAAGGAATCGAGGCATCCGAGTGCATCCAGATTCCAGAGGTTCCTGAGGCATTTGTTGCAGCATCCGCAGTTGTTCTTCTTCTTCGTGCATGAATAAAGGTATTTCTGAGCATAAGGGGTATTCTAAATGTCCTTCAATTTCTGGTAGCGGTTGGAAAGGAATCCTTCGGAATAGATGTCCAGCTTGCCGTCGGATATCAGGGGAAGGGTGAACATGTCGTAGTGCCCGGAGTATTGCGTGCTGCTGCCTTCCAGCTCGAGAGCCAATCTTCCGTTGCCCGCCGATCCGTAGTAATAAATTCTCCAGAAGTATCTCATCATCATCACGGAGAACATGTCCGTGAAGGTATGCGTAAACTTATGGTTCTGGGGGATCACATGGGTAATGTTGCATTCGATTTCAATCAGAGGGAGATTCACGCTCTCCGACGCCGCTCTCGCACGGTCATACGCAGTCTTTTTGACCAGTTCAATTCTTTTCTCGCTCCCGTAGCATGCATTGAAGGCTCCGACGTCGGTTATGCACAGGTGGGTCAGCCTGCGGCTGCTGTCTTCGTAATTGAGATAATGCCAGAGGGAATGCAGCGAGTCCACTCCGCAGGACATCCCGGTGCCTACGTGCTCTCCAGAGCGTATCTGGCTGTCTTCCATTATGGGAGCGTTGATTTTTATCGTCTTGAAGTGTCTATCCTCATGGACAAGAGCGGGAATGATGTATTCCGTTATGTTGTGGTAAAGGTGGCTGCTGATTGGGGATTCGGCTACGATGTCCAGATCTTTTCTCATGCAGTGGTTCAGGAATGCTATTACGTACGCATCCGAAAGGTCCGTGCACAGGCCGTATCCGTACTTGATCGGGACGCTGTAGATCAGCGTGTGGGTTTCGATGTCCTTCCCGCCTTCTTTATTCTTCAAGGATATTGTTATATCGGCTTCCTGGACAGTCCTGTCTCCTTCGTCATGCACTCTTGCAGAGCTTATCGTCAGCGTCCCTTTGGACATGACCAGATAATTTTGGGTACAGATATTAATGTTTTCTGAATTAACTAAATCTCATTAAAACAATAATGGAAAACAATTATTATTGGAGACGAAGTGCTATCAATCGATTGGATCGAAAAAGCCAAGAGGTATGTCGAGAATGGATAGTAGTTTATTGTTTTTAGAGAACAGTATCTGTGGTAACGAGGCATCTTTGTTATCTCTGATCAATGCTTATGCATCAGGGGACGAGGAAAGCAGATCGAAAGCGGTCGAATTGTGCACCGAATTAGCACAGGAAGGTAAGCCTGCTTTTCAGTTCGTTCTCGCTGGATGGTATTTGGACGGTTCAATGGTCCCTCGCAACAGAAAGAAAGCCATCGACCTTCTGGTCAAGGCGTCGGAAGCCGGGAACGAAGATGCGTCGATTCTGTTGATCGATGAGCTGTATTCAAGCAGAAATCAAAACGAGAAGATACGCGCCTTTGAAATATGCAGGTCTTTGGAGGCTGCCGGAAACAATGGGATCCAATACAGGCTCGGCACGATGTATGCGGAAGGCAAAGTGATCAAGAAGGATGCCGGCAAAGCAGCGATCTTGCTGAGGGCCGCAGTCAAATCAGGAGTAAGCGAGGCGGTGGCGCCGCTTGCAAACATTCTTTTCAAAAGCACGGATATCAACGACCGCCGTGAATCTTTTATGCTATGTAACAGCATCCAGTCGCCGAGATGTATTTTCTTATTATCGGAATTCTATTATGACGGCGATGTAGTTCCCCGTGATATTTGCAAATCATATGAATTGTTTGAAAAGTCGATGCTTATCGGTGAAAGGATAACTTGGTCGGTGGAGTATATATTCAGGCTGAGGAAGGCTATAAAAAACGGTTCCCTCCTCCCCGCCGACAAAAAAATGATGCTCAGCCTCTACTACAATGTTTTAGAGAGGCGCGGAAGCTGGATCGGCATCAACTCTGTAATATCTGCGACCCCTATTTTTCCTCACGGGATCATTTCCATTTTCATCAGCAATTCTGCGGTGATAGGAAAAAAATGCACCATATTCCAGCAGGTGACGATCGGATCCAATAAGATGAAGGGCCATAAACGCTACGGAGCGCCTAAAATCGGCGACGGAGTATTCATCGGGGCCGGGGCTGTATTGGTCGGCAATATCGTTGTTGGCAACAACTGCAAGATAGCCGCCGGAGCCACTGTAGCCAAGGATCTGAGCAACGGAACCACTGTGGTGCCATTGAACAGGACGATAGAATACAAGGAATCTTAAAGGCCGGCAGACAGGCCGCCCCCATTCCAAGCATATCCGGGAGGATAGGGTCCGCATCGTCTGTTCGGTCCCATAAGACTGTGCCGGCGGCTTATCGAAGAGAGGATCGGAACCAGCTGTCCAGGGACCTCTGCTTCTTCCTGCTGTCTTCGGTTTTCCTAGCAGCTTCAATCCTGGTGACCACGGCTCTGACCCTGTCCTCTGAGAACCCGTATCCGGACATCATGTCCACGGTCCCTTCCATGAGGGCTGTCCCGTGCCTGACGTTGTAGTCGTCCGATTTCGGTCCGTTCAGGAATATGTCGCGGACTTCCTGGTATTCCGGGATCTCCTTTCCTATCGCGGGCAGGGCCTCCTCCAGATTCCCGTGCTTCTGTATGAGTTTCAGCCCTTTCTTCGGCCCTATCCCGTCTATCCCGTGGTTGAAATCCGTTCCGATGAGTATGCATACGTCGACCAGCTGCTCTCTGGTGACTCCTAAGCTCTGAAGCATGGCTTCTGTGTCTATCAGCTCGGTCTTCACGTCTTTGTAGGCGTTTTTGCCGGGGATTTTGCGCCTTCCCGACATGGTGAGGTTCCTTATAAGCAGAGGCGCGCCGAAAAGGATGGAATCGAAATCCTGGGATGCGGCCGCGTAGACCGACCCGGCCGAGCACATGTAAGCCGCCTGGGCCTCCCCGTCGCTGGGAGCCTGAACCACAGGTATCCCCAGGAGATCCAGCAGCCTTTTGGAGCTCTCGAGTATGTCGGGGGTCATCCTGGACGTCTGCTGCGCTTTGGAGAATGCCTTCTTCAGGTCGCCCTCCGCCAGAGCCTGCTCGTATTCCTCCTTTGCCTTCTCCCTGCGGGCTATCCTTTCCTCTATGGTCCCCGCCTTGAGGGCATTGGCCTTGCCGTCGAATACGAACACAGGCTCGACGCCGGCTTCGATGAGGTTGGACGAGCGGTACAGTATCCCGGACAGATGCGACGTGACGTTCCCGTCCCGGTCCATGAGGGGCTTCCCGTCCGGCTGCCTTATGATGGAGAGGAACTGGAAGATCGTGTTGTAGGCATCTATGGCGATGGTCTTCCCGCGGAGGTCTGCGAGCTCTATCTCCCGGGGCTCCACTATCGGGGAAAGATTAACTCCCATGATCGCGCCTCAGAGGGTTGGCCCGTACAGCTTCCATTTAGCTATCTCGGGCGACATGTCGTTCAGCCTGAAAAGGGACGATCCCGCCACGAGGACAGTCGCCCCCGCATCCGCGCAGACCTTCCCGGTATCGGCGTTTATCCCGCCGTCGACGGAGATCTCCAGCTTCTTCCCTTTTCTGTCTGCCCATTCTCTGATCTCGCTTATCTTAGGGACGCATTCCCCGATGAAGGACTGCCCTCCGAATCCGGGGTGGACCGTCATCACCAGCGCCAGATCCGCGCCGTCCAGATATGGGATGATTTTGGATGCGGGCGTCTCCGGGTTGAGGGAAACCCCTGCTTTGAGGCCTCTTCCCTTGATTCTGTCTATCGCCTCGTATATGTCCCCGTCAGCTTCGCAGTGCACGGTGATCATGTCGCAGCCGGCATCGGCGAACGCATTCACGTATCTGGCGGGATCTTCGATCATCAGGTGGGCGTCGAAGAAGATTCTGGACAGTCTGCGGATGGATTTTATGATGGGAGGTCCGAAGGTTATGTTGGGGACGAACATCCCGTCCATGACGTCGAGGTGGGCCCAGTCCGCGCCGGCCGCCTCAACGCGGACGAGTTCTTCGCCGAGCCTTGAGAAATCGGCCGAGAGCATCGAGGGTGAGACCTTGGTCATGCTTTCGCCATGAGCGACGGAAGATATTATCCTTTTTTCTCCGCCGGCTGGCAAAGGATCCCGGGACGGCTCACAGAAGTCTCCGGTAATCGGCCAGAGCAGCCAGATTTTCGTTCGGGGTGTACGGCGGGACGCCGCATTCCGGCGCTATGACCGAGAATCCGAGGTCCGAGCATCTTATGGCATCCCCGCGGATCATTTCCGGGGTGCCTTGCATCAGATGGTTTACAGGAGGAATCCCGCCGATGATGCGGACTTTCTTCGCAATCCTCTCCGCGACGCCTGCGGGATCGTAGTATGTCTCCACGGAGAGGCCTGTTTCGCCCATGGATGCCAGGTCCTCGAGGATCTCCGACGTCTCCCCGCAGCTGTGGACGGTGGAAAACGATTTTCTGACGCATTTAACGATGTCGGAAGCGCTTTCCTCCACGAAATCATGGAACATCTCGGCAGGCATCACGTCGGTCGCGGATTCCACTATGATCTGGACGTCGTCCGACACCTCCGAGAGGGCAGCGGCGTAGGCTTTGAGGCACGGTTTCACCGCTTCAACCCATGATCTGCACAGGTCAGGGTCCATCATCGCCCCCATCAGGAACGTCTCCAGGCCGGTCATCTGGTACGCCGTCGAGAACGCGTCCTCCATCCCGCAGATCAGGAAGAGGTCTTCCCTGCGCGATCTCACCTTTTCTGCCGCCTCCAGGATCATCGGGCATCTTCCTGACGAGAGGAATTCGTCCGGGGACATGACGTCCGGAGGCTCGGCGAGCATCATGTCGTCGTTCCTCCAGGGCGACGCAACCACGGCCGGCTGCGACCCTTTGTTCCCGCCGCTGATCTGGCATCCCATCGCCTCCGGGATGATGGTGACGCAGAACGGCACTTTGGCCATGGCGAACCCGAACATCTCGGCGGGCTGGACAGCCAGCCGGGCCATTTTCTCAGCATCGAAATTCGCTTCCGGCCAGCAGGCGCCGCAGCCGTCCATCTGCCCGACGGTGCCGGTCTGGGTGAATATGGCCGGGGGCGCATGGTCGCCTCTTTTCCCGTCCATCGCATCGAAAATCTCGTCTTTAGTATTCATAAAAACGAATGTTTTTAGTTGATATATAAATGGGACGTTTCATCCAACCCATTACGATTATACGCTATGGCGACGATTATGGGGTCATGTCATTGGCTAAGCATGAGACAGAAACGGAGATCTGCGACGTCTCCGGATGCAGCAATCCTGCGGAGAGATCGTTCAACATCAAGCAGGTATCCAAATCCTCCCTTTCTCTCAAGGATCCCGGCGCGAGGCAGATACACCTCTGCAAAGAGCATTACAAAGAGTTCAAGAAAGAGACCAAGACCGACAGATCCCTGGATCAGGTCTACTGATTTCTCGGCGGTGCCCGGATGGAGATTCTGTTTCTCGGCACGGGAGCCAGCGTCCCCTCCAGGCACAGGTCCACATCCTGCATCGCTCTGCGCAGCGAATCCGACATCATCCTCATGGACTGCGGGGAAGGCTCCCAGCGCCAGCTGATGATCTCGCCGTTCTCATTCATGAAGATCCGTGCCGTCCTCATCACGCACGCGCACGGCGACCACATCCTCGGCCTTCCCGGGCTGCTCCAGACGATGGGGCTTCTGGGAAGGAAGGAGCCGCTCGCCGTATACGGCCCGGAAGGGTTCGCCGCCCCTCTGAAGGCGATCATGGACGCCACCGAAGGCGAGACGGAATATCCTGTGGAAGTCGTCGAGGTCGGCCATGGCAGCGAATTCTCGGTCTGCAGGATGAGGATAACGGTTTTCGGGACGGACCACGGCCTTCCATCGGTCGGCTTCATCGTGTCCGAGCCCGACGTCCCGGGGAAGCTGAATAGGGAGAAGGCGCTGTCCCTGGGGATAAAGGACGGCCCTGACATGGCCCGCCTGAAAAGAGGCGAGACCGTCGGAGGCGTGCGTCCCGAGCAGGTGGTCGGCCCCGTCAGGAAAGGCGTCCGCGTCGCGTACACCGGCGACACGAGATCCGTCCCTGCGATAGCCGAAGCCGTGAAAGGCGCCGACGCCCTCATACACGAATCCACGTATTCGTCATCGGAGGAGCCCCTGGCGGAGAGCCATCTGCATTCCACTGCGCTTCAGGCCGCGGAGACCGCCAGGAAAGCGGGCGTGCGCTGCCTGTTCCTCACTCACATCAGCAACCGCTACGACGATTGCAGGGATGCCGTTCTGGAGGAGGCCAAGGCGGCCTTCCCGGAGACGGTTCTGGCCGAGGACTTCGGTTATTACGAGATAACCCGCCGTTCGGTCAGAGCTATCGGAAGCCAGCGATCAGATCAGCTTGAGCATGTCGGCGTTGGTTATGATGCCGACTATCTTCCCCTTTTTGGCTACGAGGACAGCGTTGCTGTCTGTCATGAGCATCGTCACGGACGACATCGGGGCGTTGTCGGAGACTATGGGATAGGATTCCTTCATGATCTTCGATATGCTGGTTGATTTCATCTGATCCGCGGAATGGCTCTGCCTCATTGCGTCGAAGATATCCCTTTCGGATATGCTTCCCACCGGGATCTCCCCCTCCATGACCGGAAGCTGGGAATAGCCGGTCATTTTGAGCATCTCGGAGACGTTCATGATGCTTTCAGTGCTCTGGACGCTCATGACGCCCTTGGATGCCACCTCGATCGCGGTGGGATCCTTCCTCCCGGATTCCCTGATCTCATCCAGCGTCTCGAACAGCTTCACCACGGTGGCATAGCTGGCCGAGATTTTGCCCTGCTCTATTTTGGCGATGGTGCTTTGGCTCACGCCTGACAGCTCTGAAAGGCGCATCTGTGTGACATCCAAGTTTTTCCTGATCCTGCGGATGTCCGTTGCCGGCGGGAATTTCATGCATATGTAATTATTATATTCTTATTTGAATATTGTCTTCCGTATTGTTTATCTATGACGACTATTTTCTATTCCTAAACTCAGAAAGGGATTGTTTCCAATGACTTCGAAGAATATCCACGCAGAAGGGCTCAATGAGATCCCTACGCCGATGAAGAAAATCGAGATTGTCGAGAGAAAAGGGATCGGGCATCCGGACAGCGTTTCCGATGCCCTGGCAGAAGAGGTCAGCAAAGCCCTCTGCAGGATGTACAGGAAGGAATTCGGGCACGTTCTGCACCACAACACCGATGAGACCCAGATCGCCGCGGGAGAGGCGGCCCCCAAGTTCGGCGGAGGATACATCATCGACCCCGTCTACATCCTTCTCGTGGGTCGCGCGACTACCTATGCCGGAGAAGGCGCGAGCCGCAAGGACCTTCCCTGCAAGCCCACCGCCCTCAAGGCCGCCCACGATTATCTCCAGAAGACTTTCCCCAACCTCGACGTCGATTCCCAGGTGATCCTCGACGCCAAGCTTGGCATGGGATCCGACGACCTTACCGGGATCTACAGCGCGGGAAAGACCCTCGCCAACGACACATCATTCGGAGTCGGGTACGCGCCTTATTCCGTCACCGACAGGCTGACCCTCCAGACCGAGGAGTTCATCAACGGAAAGATGAAGAAGAAGCTCCCCGAGACCGGCCAGGACGTCAAAGTCATGTGCTCCAGGGTCGGAAACGAGGTCACGATGACCATCGCCTGCGCCATGGTGGACAAATATATCCCCGATGCTGACCATTACAAGTCCGCAATCGAGCAGATGTATGACTGCGTCACCGACAACGCCCTCAAGATCATAGGCGGCGAAGACATCAATTACAAGCTCGAGATCAACACCGGCGACGATTACGCCCGCGGGAACTATTATCTGACCTGCACCGGGCTTTCCCAGGAGATGGGAGACGACGGATCCGTCGGAAGGGGCAACAGGTGCAACGGGCTCATCACGCCTTACAGGCCGATGTCCATGGAGGCCACCTCCGGAAAGAACCCGATCACCCACATCGGAAAGATCTACAACGTCATGTCGAAGATCATCGCGGACGAGATCGCCGAGAAAGTAACCAACGAGGCCGAGATCAGGGTCAGGCTCCTTTCCCAGATCGGGAAGCCCGTTTCCGAGCCTCTCAACGCTTCCGTCCAGATCGTCCTGCCCAACGCGGAAAGCGACCCCCACCTGTCCGCATGGAAATCCGATGCGGAATCCGTCGCGGAGTACTGGCTCGACAACGTGGACAAAGTCTCCGACATGATCATCGACGGAAAGGTCAGAACATTCTGACGGCAATCCCTGAAACCCCTTTCTCCTTTCAATCGCGGATGCGGATTGGGCCATACACGAAATGTGACTTACAGTTGCATGATGGCTTTCAATCCCATCCAACATCATTAATAATGAGTAGGCAGATATCATCCTACTCAGGTGGTACGGTTGAAGATTATCGATGAGCCTCAATTCGGACCGATGTTCAGATTCAACGATGCGAACGTATACTGGTCGCTCTATGTGCTATCCAACGGCAAAAGCATGGGCAGGAAGAGACTGGCCCAGGAAGTCGGCATCGGCGAGGGCAGCATGCGCAGGATCATCGATACGCTGAAGGAGTGGGATTTCATCTTCATCAAGCAGACCGGGATCACCATCACCGCCGCCGGCCTCGAGTTCCTGAAGCAGATTCCGATAAGGCCTGTCGACATCAAAGTCCCCGAAAGCGTCATGGGGGACTTCCAGCAGGCCGTAATCGTCCTCGGAGTGGCCGATAAAGTCAAGAACGGCATGGAGCAGAGGGACGTGGGGGTCAAGATGGGCGCCCAGGGATGCACCACCATCCTAATAAGGGACGGCAAGCTGATGGTCCCTCCGGATTGGAATCTGGACGAGAAATCTCCTGCCGTGGCCAAGAGCATCCGCGATACCGGGCTCACCCAGAACGACGTCCTGATCATCGGAGGCGCGGACAACATCAGCAACGCCGTGGAGGCCGCCGTCTCCGCCGCTCTGGAGCTGTTCTGAGTTCATGAAGCATTACCTGAGCTATTCGGTATACCAGGAGATGGGATTCTTCGGGAGGAAGCCTCCCGCCCTCCTGGATGCCATCGGCTGCGACGGCCTGGAGATGCTGACGTCTTACGATGACGTTCCGGCATCCCATATGCCGCTGAGCGCATCGGTCCACCTCCCTTATGCCACGGATTGGCTGGCGGCCTGGGAAGGGAAGCCGTACGATCTGGACGATCTCTCATCTATCTACTACATGTACGGCCGTTCCCCGGAGGATGTGGTATCCAACATCTCGCTGGCCATCAGACGCGCGGATGCGGTCCGCCCGCCCTACGGCGTCCTCCATCTGGGAAACGCGCACATACCCAGCATACGCACGCACCATTTCCCCCATTCCGACGATCATGTCATATCCGAATTCGCCGAGGTCATGAACCGCGTCGCCGCAGGCATGGGAGGCGAGCCTCCGTTCCGGATCCTTTTCGAGAACCTCTGGTGGCCCGGGCTCAGGATGGTCGACGGCTCCGGATTCAGGCTTCTGGACAGGAAGCTGGAATTCTCGAACTGGGGCCTCTGCATCGACACTGGGCATCTCATGAGCTGCCTTCCGGGCATACGCACGGAGAAGGACGGGATAGACGCCCTCGCAGACATCTTCGCCGGATACGGCGGCGATATCACGGACAAGGTGGAGACCGTCCATTTCCATTGGAGCGCGTCCTCCGATTACCGCGAGAGCTTCGAGGACGTGGTTCCCGGCGACGGCCCGCTGAAGGATTTCATCCCCGGCGTATATCATCACGTGAAGAACATCGACATGCACATGCCGTTCTCGGATCCGTCATGCAGGGAGCTGCTGGACATCCTGGATCCCGAATACGTCACCCACGAGATGCCGGGATCCGAGTCCGGGCCCATCGAAGATTTCATCAAGCAGAGGTCTCTGCTTCCGCGATCGGACCCGCGGCCGCGGCATCCGTCCGGACGGTCTGCCATAGAACCTTTTTATATGACCTGCATAATGCGAATCTTCAGAGGAATAAAGATGGCACGCTTCAAAGAAGCTGAGAAAAGGCTCCTTGACAAGTCTGTCTGCATGAACTGCTACGCCACCAACGCCCCCAAGGCTACCAAGTGCAGGAAGTGCGGCTACAGCAACCTCAGGCCCAAAGCAAAGGAAAGCAGGAAGCAGTGAGGATCCCTCCTCTTCCGCATCTATTTACGGCCGTCGCGGCCGGTCATCAGAAAGAATCATGCTGGGGCTGGGTTCCCCGGCGGTTCCTTCCATGGTTCTCGGTTTGATTAAATATAAATATCTGTATTGAGGGCTGGGTTCAGTTATGAGGGCTTTGGTCATAGATGACGAAGGCGGGATGAGAAGAGCCGTCGAGAACATCCTCAGGGAGCAGGGATGCGAGATACGCATCTGCGGCACCCTGCAGGAAGCGGTTTCCAGCGCGGTCGATTTCCGCCCGGACATCGTTTTCTTGGACACGGTCCTCCAGGGCGAAAGCAGCCTCGGTTTCATAGAGCAGGTCAGAAAGACCCATCCTGACGTGAAGCTCAAAGTGATCCTTCTTGCATCCATAGCGGAGGAGATACCCACGGACATACCGGAGGTCAAGGGATGCGTTCGCAAGCCCTTCGACACCGAGCATCTTCTGAGCGCGCTCTACAGCGTCTCCTCCAGCTCTCCGGCGGCCGCCGAACAGTCCGGGCGGAAGCAGAAGAAGGCTGAGCCCAAGAAACCGAAGCCCAGCGGAGGCTTTTCGTTTTTCAGAAGAAAGAAAATTCCGGATCCGATTCGGGAGAACCCTTCCGAGCACGGCGTCCGTTTCGGGCTGTCATATATCGTATTCGAGACTGCTCCCGAAAAAATCTACGAATTCGCTAAGATGTTCGATCCCGAGTCATATTCGGTCCTAGTAATAACGTCGGGGAAGACGAAAACGGTCAGGGACGAGCTGGGCTACGGGAAGATAGATGTGAAGGCCATGGTGCCGAAGCCGAAGGAAGACGGCTTCAGCAGCCAGGGATACGGCACGCTCATAAGCGAGCTGCACGGATTCATATGCGAATCCACCAATCCGGTGGTAGTGTTTGACAACTTCAACGAGATGGTCAAAGTCAACGGCATGGGGAAAACGCTGAGGATGATCGACCTTCTTCTGAAGAGGACCGATGGGATCGAGCGCACCCTGGCAATATCCGTCGATGAGAATTCCATTTCCAAGAACGACCGCCGCGTTCTGATGCGCGGCATGAACGAATATAAGGATTGACTAAGAGGGTTGATTATGCAGATTGAGAAAGTATGGGCAAGGGAAGTCCTCGATTCCAGGGGAAACCCTACCGTCGAAGCGGAGATCACAGTCGCTGGCCGCAGAATATCCGCGATAGCGCCGTCGGGCGCTTCCACAGGTTCGTGGGAGGCCCTGGAACTGCGCGACGGAGGTTCCAGATACGGCGGAAGAGGCGTTTCCAAAGCCGTCAAGAACGTCCGCGGCGAGATCGCGAGGCGCATCGTAGGGATGGATCCCGCTGACCAGAGGGCCATAGACGAAGCCATGATAGAGCTCGACGGCACGGAGAACAAGTCGAGGCTCGGCGGAAACGCCACCGTCGCGGTCTCTCTCGCCGCGGCGAAGGCCGGGGCCGCCTGCGAAGGCATCCCCGTCTACGAGCACATCGGCGGCAACCACGTCACCCTTCCGGTGCCCATGCTCAACATCATCAACGGCGGTAAGCACGCCGGAGGGAATCTGAAGATCCAGGAGTGCATGATCATCCCCGCCGGGGCCAAGTCCTTCTCCGAATGCCTCAGGATGTCCTCCGAGGTATACATGCATCTGAAATCAATCCTGAAGTCGAAGTACGGCGCAGGATCCATAAACGTCGGGGACGAGGGAGGCTTCGCCCCGCCGGTCGGCACCGTGGACGAAGCCCTCTCCACAATAGTCGAAGCCGTATCAGATGCGGGATATGTCCCTGGGAAGGAGGTTTTCCTCGCCATCGACGCGGCGTCCTCCGAGTTCCATCATGACGGCGTCTATTCCGTGGACGGGATGGATCTGTCCCCCGGGGAGCTTCTCGACCATTACGAGGGCCTTGTCGGGGACCATCCTCTCGTCAGCATCGAGGATCCGTTCCAGGAGGACGATTTCGAGACCACAGCCGAGTTCACGAAGAAGGTCGGGAAGCACGTCCAGATCGTGGGGGACGATCTTTTCGTCACCAACAGCAGGCGTCTCGCCCGCGGAATCGAAATGGGCGCGGCCAACGCTCTTCTGCTCAAGGTCAACCAGATCGGCACGGTCACCGAATCCCAGGATGCGGCGGAGCTCAGCTTCAGGAACGGCTACAACGTCGTCGTCTCCCACAGGTCCGGGGAATCGGAAGACACCACCATCGCAGACCTTTCGGTCGGATGGGGCTCGGGAGAGATCAAGACCGGGGCTCCGGCCCGCGGGGAGAGGACCGCCAAATACAACCGCCTCCTCAGGATAGAGGAGGATCTCGGTTCGAAGGCTGTGTTCCCCGGCATATCCAAATTCCGCCTCCGATCAGTCCGGAGCAGCCAAAATTCTTCCCGCCGAAGAGGCGGGTTTTTCCCTGTCTGAACAGGCAGGTGCTTCCAGGTTTTCCGGCGCCGGCCATTTCCGGAGATTCCCGCCGGAAGAGGCAGGCAGTCTTCGCCGGGATCGGTTCCGCGGAGTCTCCGGCGGCACTCGGAATGTCTATGAAGCGCGCCGCGCCGCAGCCGCTTCAGCTATGTCTCGGAGAAGCGGCATCGGCAAAGCGTTTCCATGCGGCATCCGTGTTTCAATCGCCGCACATCGGGACGGCGTCCCTGAGTATGACATGCGGACGCCCGTCGTCCACGATGACTTTGGACTCCACCTGATAAACCACCCTCAGGTTTTCCTCGTTGATCACTTCTTCCGGAGTCCCTACAGCGTAGATGGAGCCCCCGTGGAGCATGATTATCTCGTCGGAGTATTTCGCAGCGATGTTTATGTCGTGGCTTATCATGATCACAAGGATGTTCTTCTCCTCGGTGAGCTTCTTGAGCATCTTGGTGACGTCCAGCTGGTGCCTCACATCCAGATTGGAGGTGGGCTCGTCCAGGAGCAGGACCTCCGGCTCCTGCACGAGGCCCCTTGCGAGCATGACCTTCTGATGCTGCCCGGCGGAGAGCTCGCTGAACGAACGCATAGCCAGATGAGATATCCCCAGCATGTTCAGGGTATCGTGGACGATGTCCAGGTCCTTATCCAGAGTGCCCCATTTGCTGTAGGGGTGCCTCCCCATCAGAACGGTGTCCACCACGCTCAGAGGGAATGTATCGTTGGCAGAATACGGCACATAACCGACCAGTTTAGCCATTTCTTTGATGCTTATGCCGGAGACATCCCTGCCGTCCAGCATGACGGTCCCGGCGGTCGGGGAGAGTATCTTGTTGATGCAGTGGATCAGAGTGGACTTCCCTACGCCGTTGGGGCCCAATATGGACACGAATCTGGGCCCTGTAAGGTCCGCAGTTATGTTATGCAGAACCGGGACGCTTCCGTATGCGAAATCTATGCCGTTTATCATTATGCGCATTTTATCACCGTATGCCTGCCTGGCGTGTGGTTCCCGCCGGAACAGACGGGTAAAGAGTTTATAAAGAGGTTTTTGGAAGTCTCAGTTCAAAGCGGAGGCCAAGGCGCATATCATCGCGTCTATCTCATCGGAATCAGCCGCGGCATTTCTGTGGAGCTGGTAGGAGCTGTACCCGTCCACGAACAGATCCCCTTCCCAGGCCGCGAAGAACAGCATGGTGAACGGGGAGGTTCCCATAGGCATGTTGACCGCCTTCCCGCAGAACCCGTCGAAGGAGGCTTCCGTGGAGACTTCGGCAGCCGGCATCCCCATCTCCGTGATCATTGAATCTATCGCAGATTTCGCCTTTTCGAAGCGTTCGGAAGCGTCGGTGCATCCGCAGAAAGTCACTGCGGTCGTCGGAGCCACTCTGGAACCGGTCTCGAACAAGGCCGCCGCGAACACGCCGTTGTTTCTGCTGTCCGCCGACATCTTTCCGAAGGCGGATGATGCCGAGTATGCGGAGATGAACGCGGCAGCGGCGCCGTCCGCATCTGCGTCCGCGGCTGTCTGGGAATCCATGGCGGACTTCAGAGCGGTAAAGAATCCGTCGAACAGAGCCTCAGAAGGGGCTCCGCGGTACGACTGGATCTTCAGGGTTCCGTCGACAGCTATGCACCCCTGGGTCACTGCGAAGTACATCCAGGTCATTGCCCCTCCCATGTTGACTGCGTAGACGCAGGCGCAGGAATTGTCGAACCCGTATCCGGAGAGGTCGAGATCGGTTTTGGGCCCGTTTCCGTACGTATCCGGCTTGTCGCCGACGGCCGAAGAGAGGATTTCGTAAAGACCGTCCGGATCGCTGTCTCCGAGGATGCGGAAATAGTGGGATCCATCGGTGACGGTGGCGAATTTTCCGTCGGAGCCGGATCCGGCTGCGTAGGTCCCGAAGAGGCCGGTCCCGTATGAATCCGCGAAGGATTTTGCGACCTTGTCCGCTCCGGCATCGACGGCGGTGTCAGGCATGACGTTCACGGCGCATTCGGCCTTGAGGTTTCCGGAAAAGGCCGTGATGACTGCCGAGCCGTATGCGACAGCAGTGACCATCCCTCCGGAAACGGTCGCTACAGTTTCGTCGCTGGAGGACCAGGAGATGGCGGAGCCGTCGCTGGCCGATGCTGTGATTTCTGCGGAATCTCCGGCGACCAGGTCCACGGACGCGTCTGATATTGCGATCGCCGCAGGTTCTGAACCGCCTCCCGAACCGGCAGCGCCGACAGCCTTGGCCACCGAGCCGAGCAGCTCGGCTATCTCGGCATCGGATGCGATGCCGCCGGCACGGTACTGCCATGCTGTGTATCCGTCCACGAATACGTCGCCTCTATATGCGGCGAATTTGAACGCAGTGAATTTGGCCATCGCGGAGGCTTCGTGCTTGTATCCGCAGAATCCGTCGAAAGCGCCGCCGTAGGCGAATTCTGAAGAGACTTCTCCGGGCATTCCCAGAGGGGCTTCGATCTCGCCGGATGAGACCGCCTTCCGATACAGCACATCGGCCGCGGGATTGATGCTGAACGCCATGGTGACGATCCTCTTTCCGACGGTAGCGCTTACAGTGGCTCTGGAATCGGTCGATGTTTCGTCGGTGGCATAGGTTCCGAAGGCTCCTGAACCGTACCCGGAAACGAAAGCGGAAGCGATGTCCTTGGCGCTGTTCCCGGGAGAGATGGTGCCGGAGCCTTCTGGATCCGCGACAGCCTTGGATATGGCGCCGAGGAACTCGTCGATCTCGGAGCCGGTAGCCAGCGCGGAGGGGCGGTACTGCCAGGAGTCATAACCGTTGATGAATACGTTGCCGACGTAAGCGGCGAATTTGAGGGCGGTGAAAGCCGACATAGAGGATGCTTCATGCTTGTATCCGCAGAATCCGTCGAAGAATCCGCTGTAGGGGCATTCGCTCACGGATTCCCCGGGCATCCCCAGGGGAGCTTCTATGGCGCCGCTGTCCACGGCATCCCTGTACATGGATGCGGCCTCGGCATTGCCGTCGAAGACGATGGTGAAAGTCCTGGTTCCGCTGGCGGCGGAGACGCTGGCATGCTTGGAGGTGGCTCCCGGATCCAGAGCATAGGTTCCGAAGACGCCTCTGTAGCTGTTCGCGAACGCGGATGCGATCTTGTCGGCATCGGCATCGCAGACGGTTTTGGAGTAGTCCTTGATGCTGTCGCCGACGACTGTTACGGTGCATTCGGTGCTGAGGCTCCCGATGGTGAGGGTTATTGTCGCGGTTCCTGCCGATATCCCCGTGACGGTTCCCGCGTCGACCGTGGCCACCGAGGTGTCGCTGGATGTCCACACAGTGCTTCCGGCGGCCTTGGAGCCTGCCGGGGAGGTCACATACGAGAGGAGCTTGGAGTCGCCGACCCTGATTTCGGCATCGCCGGAATACATGGATATGGATGCGGCGGTCACGGCATCGCCGGACTGCCCGCCGAAATCCTTCTTCCCGATGCAGAATCCATGTTCGGAGACCTTATAGCCGCTCCCGAGGTTCTGGATGTAGCACATCTCGACCCATTTCTGGTTGACGCTGTCGCCGTATCCGGAAACCACGTAGCTTCCGTACATAGATTCGAGCGCGTACGCGACCTTGCAGATGAACGGCATCCCGTACATGAACAGGAAAGTCCTGTCGGGGCAGGCGTCCATCAGGGACAGGGTGCTGGCGCTTCCGGTGGTGTTCTCCCAGACGGACTTCCAGCCATCCCTGCCGTCGAGATAGCTGACGGAAGTTCTCACAGGAGCGAGGATGTAGTCGCCGTTGTATCTGTCGTCCAGGATTCCTACGGTTCCGGATGTGATGTCCATGCTTCCGTCGGGGATCTCTATAAGATTTCCGCCTGCGGCAGGGATGAAAGCGGACACTGATGCCTGGGAGGATGCGTAGAATCCGGTCCCCATGCTTCCGGTTACCCAGCAGCAGAGCACGGAAGGCTTAGATCCCGCACTGCTGACGGCTTTGCCCACATTGGAGTAGACGTCGTCCATGATTCCGACCACTTTCTTTGCCCTGCTGTCGGCGCCGCAGAGGAATCCGAGGGTGAGGTAGCTGTCTTCTTCGCCTTTCACGTCGAATTTCATGGTGATGGTCCGGGTGCCGAGCTTTTCCAGCTCTGCGGCGGTCTCGGCGTCTATTGGCGCGCCCATACCGCCGTTGTTCTGGATTATGGCGTCGATGCCGCCGGGGACCTTATCCGCGACGTTGGAGAAAAGGGACAGATCGAAGTCCACCATAGTAGAGCTGACAGCCGGCTTTGCCCAGATGTCCTTGTAGATGACGTCGTTGGTCTGGGAGGTGCCGCTGCGTCCGTGCACCATGTCGGAGAGTCCGAGGGACTGGGCCGCGGTGAACGTCGCGGTTCCGAGGACGCATATGCTCTTTACGGGATATTCTATGCTCTTGACCTCGTCGTTGCCGTCGACGAAGTAGACGGTCGTGCCTTCTCTGCGGTCGGCCAGAGCCTGTGCCGCGGCGGCATCGCTCGAATCCAGCTTCCCGTCGTGGTTGGCGTCAGCATAAGGATATTCTGTCTTCCAGCCGACATCGTTGGAGCTGTCGCCGTCGCTGTTTTTGCTGATGATGTCCTTGATGAAGGCCATGTCATCCGCGTTCAGATAATCGTCGTTGTTCGCGTTGCCGAAGATATGGAGGCGTCCATCGGCAGACTCGGCAGCCTCCTTGCTGTCGCTGTTCTGAAGGAGCAGGAACGCTCCTATGGCCGCCACGGCTATTATGGCGGCCGCAGCGACCGCTATTATTTTCGCATTCATTTGATCTCACCTTTCTGGTTTCTAAAAAGTTTAGGAATACCGAAATCAGTTTTTGCTCAGAGCGCAGGCTGATGTCATGAGAGACTGTGGGATCTGTTCAGACGAAATGCTCGCGTTTGTACTGTTTGACCAGTATGAACAGGAACAGCGGCCCTCCGACCACCGACATTATCACTCCGACCGGGAGCGCCAGCACCTTTGCGAGCGCATCCGAAGCCACCAGAAGGACGGCTCCGACCGCGAACGATCCCAGGAGCATGTAGCGGGTGTTGGTCCCCATCGTGAGGCGCACCAGATGGGGCGCCACGATCCCGACGAATCCGATGGTTCCGGTGAAGGCGACCACCACGGCCACCATCATCGAGGTTAGCAGAAGGCAGACGAAACGGACCCTGTCGGGGTCTTCCCCCATGGTGAACGCTCCCCTGTCCCCCGAATTCATTATGCTGAGCCTGTCGGACATAAGCAGGATGAGGGCGCTGCCTATCACCGTCGTCCCCACGATCGCTGGCATGTTGTCCCATCCTACGCTTTCAAGGTGTCCGAGCCCCCATCTGAACGCTCCGGACAGATCCGAAGGATTCGCCCAGAGCATGAATACCGTCGAAGCCGCTCCGAAGAAGTACATGATGCCTATTCCGACCAGGATCAGCTCCGCAGGGGAGGTTTTCCTGAACATCATGACCGCTACCATGGCGGCCGCCGGCACCAGGGACAGAATGAACGCGTTGGCTATGACGGCCCAGTCTCCGGTCAGGCCGGGGACCAGAGAGATCCCCATAGCTATGGCTATGGTAGCTCCGAACCCCGCTCCGGAGGAAATCCCAGTCGTGTAAGGGTCGGCCAGAGGGTTGCGGAACACTATCTGCATCACGCATCCGCCGATGGCGAGGGCCCCGCCCACGAAAGCGGCGTTGATGGCCCTGGGAAGAAGCCTGTCCCAGAAGATCATGTCCGTGAACTTCCCCGGAGGCGCCTCCGTCCCGAACAGGTGGTGCCCCAGCACGGAATAGGATGTCCAATATGATTGGCTCGCATTGTTGCTGAAACCGTACAGCACTATGACGCACAGGGCGGCCAGCACCAGGAACCCGATGCAGATAAGCTTCTGCCTTCTCAGGAATGAGCGGTAGCAGGCCTTGACGCCGCCGTCCGATCCGGCATATCTGAGCATCGGTACATCACCCTCCTTCCGCGCCTTCCGAGGAGTATGTACAGGAATATCGGCGAACCGACGAACATCATGACGATCCCCACGGGCAGATCCACCTCTGCCAGGAATCTCGATATCGTATCGGCGAACAGGAGAATCACCGGTCCCAGGAGCATGGACGCCGGGATCACGTACCTGTTGTCCGCGCCCAGGATGGATCTGACCATATGAGGGGCCAGCAGTCCGATGAACCCTATGATCCCCGTGAACGAAAGGATGACGGCGACCATCAGCGAGGAGACGATCAGAATCGTGTAGCGTACTTTGTTCACATCGACACCCAGGCTCGTTGCGGATCTATCTCCGAGGGCCAGCGCGTTGAGGTACTTCGTCGTCATCATGAGCACGGCCGTGCAGACCGCCGTTCCGGCGAAGATCACCCAGATGCTGTTCCAGCCGATGTCCGCAAGGCTGCCGATCTGCCAGCGGAAGGACGATGTAAGGGTGTCGTCGTCGGTTCTTACCATCATGAGCGTGGTCAGGCCGCTGAAGAAGTACGATATGGCCGTCCCTGCGAGGATCATAGTGACCGGGGATATCCCTTTCATCACCCCGACCAGAACGATGACGACCGCGCACGGAACCAGGGCGAAGATGAAAGCGTTGCCGATTATGCCGTATGTGCCGATGCTTCCGAAGGAGAATCCCAGTATTATGGCCAGGCATGCGCCGAACACCGCTCCAGAGGACACTCCCAGCGTGTAAGGCTCGGCCAGGGGGTTGTTCAGAACCACCTGCATGGCCGCGCCGCACACCGCCAGGCCGGCTCCGCATACGACAGCTCCGAGGACGCGTGGCATGGTGCTGTTCCATACGATATAGTCGTTCCAGAACTTGACCGGCTCCTCTGCCCTGTCATAGGTCACGCCCATGATGCGGTCGGCGATCGCCATGATTCCGTCCCAGAACGTCATGTCCCTTCCGCTTACGGTCACAGAGTATCCCAGAAGGATGAACATGGCGGCCGCCAGGAATGCTATGAACAGCACCTTGCGCCAAATGTAGCTTCTGTATTCCGCGCGGAAGCCTTCGTCGGTGTCTGGTTGGGGCGCGGGCCGATGCTTCAGCGGGCTCAACCTCTCACGCTCCTTCCGTCCGTCTGCGATCCCATGGTTCTGCCTCGGAAGCGGTTGATCACTCTCTCGAGGATGTACAGGGTTCCAGCCGCTCCGAACAGGGGCTGCGGCAGGAATTCCACGTTCATCATCGAAGGGAATCTCAGATCCACCCCGCGGAGGCAGCGGCCGGATCTGGCGTACATATCGGCGGTGTTCCCGTCGGCGCACAGGATCTCCGTATAATCCGGAACATCGGCATCCAGGGCGCCGGACCACCCTATGCTGTCCAGGAACTTCTCCATCAGGGCTTCCGACGGCCCGTATGAGATGCCGTCGTACTTCAGGCACTTCGGCACCATCTGGAGGTTGTCGTAGAAGAATTTGGACAGGGGATAGCATATCGAGGGCTCGGCGTCTATCGAAAACGAGAAGGCATCGGTGTCGAATCTTGCCGCCATCATGCGGCGGTAGGCCTTCCTGCGTATGCTGTCCACGTATCCCAGAGCCTTGGACGGATCGTGCCCGGTCTTCTCCGCCACTAGCCTGATCCAGTCGTCCGTAGCCTCGAATCCCACCGGAGAGCAGTCGGGGACGACCGGGACCGTACCGTATGACTCTCTGTAGTAGTCGGCCGTGATCAGAGCGTATTCGGGACATACCGCGATGGCGAATTCCGCTTCCACGGAATCCCTTATCTCCTTCACGGAAGAGCCCGCTCCCAGGCAGCATATGACTTCTATGCCCATCAGCCCCAGGATGCGCGACATCTCCTCGTTGACGGACTCCCAGTCCTTCTGGAGAACATGGTTCCCCAGAAGCACGGCGGTGCCCTTCCTGGTTCTGCCCTTGGGCTGGCCCAGCTTCTCCAGCACTCCGGTCAGAGTCAGGTCTATCCCGACGTTGATGGGCTTGGAGCTCAGGTCGGCGTCCAGCACGATCGCTCTGTCGGATAGGCCGGCCTCCTCTATCGCCTTGCCGCAGTCGTCTCCGATGAGGGATGCCCCGGGAGAGCAGACTACGGCGACGAACTGGGGATCGCGCTCCTTGATGTACCGCAGAGCGTCGAATACGCGGTCGTACGCGCCGTATATGTAGTCGCTTGATTCCAGGTCTGTGCATGGGATCCTGGCGCTGCCCATATAGTACGGGGTCATCCTGCTGACGGATCTGTCCGCGCGCGGATAGACCTTGTTCGTAAGGGCCCATAGGTTCTTTCTGCATCCCTCCGGCCCGTGCATCAGCACGGTAGAGTCGCTGATGCCTTCTATGGCCATAGTGACTCCGAAGAATCCGTCCGGTTTCACCATCATATCAGCGGCCTCCCGCCATGGATCTGATCATCCGCAGCATGTCAGGAGGAATTCCTTCGGGCGTCTTCCCCTCCTTCATCCGGCCGAGAGCCGCTTCCATTTCCGGCGGCATGCGGCCGCCCATCATCGCCCTGACGGCATCGATCTGCTGCCGGGTGATTCCGGCAGACTCCGATACGGCCGCATCCGGCTGCGGTACGGATCCGCCTTCCCAGCTCCTCCATCCCATCGTAGGGGCGCTGGTCATCATCTTGTGCATATAGTCCAGATATTCGATCGAAGCGTAATGGGTGAAGCACTGGTAGTCGCGGCTGAACTCTTTGAACTGCTGCCCATGCCAGCCTATCATGACCCCTCCGATGACCATGTCGGGGCCGCTTTCCTGGACGGCCATCTTTATCTCCATAGGGTTCGACATCTCGCGGACGTTGAGCATGTCTCTGTAGCGTGATCTGAAGACGGGTCTGGGCCCGCTGCCTCCGCCCATCCTCATCCTCAAGACATAGTAGCTGCCGATCCTGACGCCTGCGTCGAGAAGGACCTCTATGATCCAGTCGTCGTCCCCCAGGATCCCAGATATGATGTCTGCGGTCTTCCCTTCGAAGAAAGGCCTGTGTTTCTCGAGGGCGTCCGCATACTGCCGCCTGATTTCGGCCGAGACGTCCCGGGCGCGCTCCTCGACGCCGTATTCCCTGCCGATTTTTTCCACCCATGACAAAGTTTCAGAGTATCCTTTGGGGAGAGGCTCGGAGAAGATCCTCATTCCCTTCTTTCCGGCCATGGCGTCCGCCATTCCGTTGACCGTGGGATCGTCGAAGGTCTTTACGTTAAGGATGTTCTTCCTGCATCCGACGACCTCGTCCAGGAACACGTTGTCGATGATCTTGTGGACTTTGGAGAATCCGAGGTCCCTCAGCAGCTTCTGCGTCCATTCGCTGTTCCTTCCCGAAGAATAAACGATGAAGTTGTCGTCGATGAGGTTGCATTCCATGTCCGAGGGTTCGCGGCTCTCATCGATGAAGTCAATGATCGCCTGCATGGCCATCAGGCGTCCCTCTTCGGAGCCTCCGGCAAGGTTTCCGTCGGCTTTGACGACCACCAGATTGAGGCCGGGGAACTCCTGCTCTGCCCTCTTTTTGATCAGGTCGAGGTTGTCCCCTATCATCCCGGGGACGCAGGTGGTGATGACCATGACGGTCTTCTTTCCTTTGCCGGCTTCATCGCGTATTATGTTCATGAGGTCCTCGTGCCCTCCGAAGATGGATGAGTCGTTGCTCATGCGTGTGGACCGGATGTTGTTCCTGAGCATCCCTGCGGTGCTGGGATTGGTTCCCATCTCGGTAAGGAAATGGACGTCCTGGGTGTGGGACATGACGTAGCCACAGCTGGCAGGTCCGTGGATGATGATGGGGAGGTCGTTGACCCTTCCTGCGGCGAAGACCGCTCCGCGGCTGGCGCAGGAACCCGTTCCTCTGCGGACCTTGCTGCAGTGGCAGGCCTCTCGTTTGAAACTGCCGAGAACGGTTATGGCCTTCCCTGCGGCCAGATCGTTGAGCTGCGCATCGCTCAGCGGATGCGGATCATAGAGCCTCCTGACTCCCGCGCTTATGGCGATGACGTCGTTGGCCAGCTGACCGTAGATGGAAGCGGGGATCGAATCCGGGAATGCTTCGGAAACGGTCTTCCCCAGCCTTTCAGCCTCGATGAACTCCCCAGAGCGGGGGATGTCCACGACGATGGGGAGGCCGACCCCGTCGGAGAATCTCTCCACTATCTCGCGCTCGTTCTCGACATTCCTCCTGTTCAGGACAATCCCTGCCACCCTGGGACGGGCAGTTCCGAAGTTGAGGAGCCCGCGGAGAATATTGTTGGCCGCATATATGGCCATGAACTCGCCGGAAGTGACGATGTAGACCGCATCGGCGTATTCGTTCCTCATGGGGACAGCGAATCCGCCGCAGACGACATCTCCGAGGACATCGTACAGGGTGACGTCCTTCCCGACATCGTTTATGCCCATTTTTTCGATGGCGTCGAACGTCGTGAGGATCCCTCTTCCGGCGCATCCTATACCGGGCTCAGGCCCTCCGGCTTCGACGCACATGACTCCGCCGGATCCTTCGAGCATGATGTCCCCGAGCTTTCTCTGGGAAGGGGGAGTGCTCCTGATGTAATCCAGGACTGTCGTCTGTTCTTTGCCGTTAATCAGATATTTTGTCGAATCGTGCTTTGGGTCGCATCCGATCTGAAGAACTTTCATCCCTTTTTTAGCAAGCGTGAACGACAGATTCGAAGACGTTGTGGATTTTCCGATTCCGCCTTTACCGTATACTGCGACTTGCAACATCTGTTCTGCGTGAAACCAAGTTGATATTTAAATTTTGGTTAGACTAAATTTTTTTAGATTAACCTAATATAATTTAGGCGCCGGATGGGCCGTTTAGGGAGTAGTTTTTTGATAAATGATTGATAGGTCTTACTAAATATATGATTTAAGAATTAAATAGAATGATTTGATGAAAATTTATTATTTTTCAATAATAATTTAAAAGTTATAATATAAAAGGTTTGAGGCTGGCGACAATACATCCATCCATGGTTTTCATCCAATCCATTTCTCGATGAGGCCCTGGCAGGATCCCGCATCAGTGCCGCGGATCGGAAGCCCCGCGCCGATCAAAGCCCCCGAAGCGCAGCGGCCTATCATCTCGATGCTCGTGCCCATGCCGCTGCCTTCGTTGGTGCACAGGGGATGGATCGTCTTTCCTTCCCAGATGTTGGCGTCAAGAAAAGTGGCAACAGGCATGGGGATGGTTCCGCACCAGTTCGGATAGCATAGATAAACGTCAGGATAATCCGATATGTCCGGACAGAAACTGAGGGCCGGGCGCTTGGATTCCACCCATTCTTTTTTGGCCCTTTCGACCTGGCCTCTGTATTTCCTCGGGTACGGATCTTTCGGAACTATCTCCATGGCAGGGCATCCTAAGGCTTCGGACAGAATCGTGGCGGCCACTTTCGTGTTTCCCGGGTCCCGTTCCTCGTATCTGCCGTTGACATAAGTCTCGCCGGGAACCGAGAAGAAAACAACGCAGCACAGTTCCTGCGCCGGATCTGAATTGCACATGATTTAGGAATATCTAAAATTTTAATATTTATATTTAGTTAATCCTTAATTACATTCGATCCGTGAAAGCTGAATTTATATGCATCATCATTGGCACGGGTCATGCATGCTTTTTTAAAAGGAGTCCGCAATGAAAGCGACTGTTTAAACTGCTTGCAAATAATCTGGCGATCAGGCATCGGACGACGAAATCATGCAGCATGTGCGGGGAACAACAGAACGGGGGCATCATGATTCCTTCCTGCAGAGGACGCAATGTCTGAGGCATAAGGCTTAAGCAAGCATATACATCCAAGACCTCCATCCGGTTGTCATCGAATGGGAGTGGGTTCCGATGTGGCTGATTTTCGCGGTCTGTTCCGCCGTTTTCGCAGGGGCGACGTCCATCCTGGCCAAGTGCGGCCTTCAGAAGGTGGATTCGACCGTGGCCACAGCATACCGCACGGTCGTGGCGATGCTCTTCGCATGGGCGATCGTCATGGTCAGCGGAACATACGCCCAGATGGGCTCCATAGATTCCGGCACCTGTATGTTCCTTGTCCTATCCGGATTGGCTACGGGGGCTTCCTGGCTCTGCTATTTCAGAGCGCTGCAGATCGGCGACGTGAACAAAGTCGTTCCGGTGGACAAGTCCAGCACAGTCCTGGGCATAATGCTGGCCGTCATCTTCCTCGGCGAATCCCTGACCGTCCTGGGGGCTGCGGGGGTCGTCCTCATACTGGCCGGTACGATGCTGATGATCGAGAAGAAGGACGTCAAGGAGATGGACGGCGGAGGATCCAGCTGGCTGCTGTTCGCGATAGGGTCCGCCGTATTCGCAGCGATGACGTCCATTTTGGGCAAGGTCGGCATGGCGGACATCGATTCCAACCTGGGGACGGCCATCCGCACGGCGGTGGTGCTGGCGATGTCCTGGATAATGGTCTTCGTGTCCCGCAAGCAGGATAAGATCCGCGGCATCGGCCGCAGGGACATGATGTTCATAGTGCTTTCTGGGCTGGCTACCGGGCTGTCCTGGCTGTTCTTCTTCGGAGCGCTCCAGACGGGGCCAGCCAGCATCGTCATCCCCATCGACAAGCTGAGCATCCTGGTGACAATCGCATTCTCGTATATCGTGTTCAGGGAGAGGCTGTCCAAGAAGAGCGCAGCGGGGCTGGCAGGCATAGTCGCCGGCACGCTGATGCTTCTTGTGCGATGAAAAAACGGGGCCAGAGGCATCAGACGGGGCAGTGGCATGATCATAAGATATTTCACATGGAAGGAATGGGGATTCACCGCCCTCTGCGTCGTATTCGTCATCCTCCAGGCATACCTCGACCTCCGCATCCCGGAGTATATGACCGTGATCACGGATGCGATCATGGGGAACGAGGATCCGTCGGTCATCACCGGATACGGGGCGGAGATGATCCTGTGCTCCGTCCTCAGCATAATCGCATCCCTTCTGGGCACGATGATGGCCGTCAGAGCCGCCACGTCACTGTGCTATCTTCTGAGGGAGAAGCTTTTCGACAAGGTCAGCGAGTTCACCCCGGGGGATGTGGACAGGTTCTCCGTCGATTCCCTGATCACCCGCAGCACCAACGACGTCAGCCAGATACAGCAGTTCCTGACCAGATCGATGCAGACGCTGATCCTGGTGCCGGTGATAACGGTCTGGGCTCTGATGAAGATCTCCGGATCGGAGTGGGAATGGACGGCCGTCACCGTCATCGGAGTCATAGTAACCGTCCTCTCCATCGCCCTGGTCGTGTGGAAGACGCGCCCGGGATACAGGCGCATACCGGTGCTCACAGACCGCATCAACCGCCATGCTCTGGAGCATCTGACCGGGCTGAGGGTGGTAAGGGCATACAACGCAGAGAAGTTCCAGCAGCAGAAATTCGAGGAATCCAGCGACGACATGATGGAGAACTCCCTCAGGATATGGAAAACCAGCTCGATCACGCCTGTGCTGTCGTCCAGCATCAGCAACTTCCTCATGCTGGCCATATATTGGCTGGGCATAATCCTCCTGTCCGGGACCGCGGATCACGGCCATCAGACGCTCCTGTTCTCCGATATGATAGTCTTCTCCGCCTATGCGATCCAGATCCTGAACGCGTTCATGAGGCTGGGGATGATGATACAGTTCTCCTCCAGGGCGTTCGCATCCATCGGGCGCGTGGAAGAGCTTCTCGGCTACGGCCCGGCGATCCCCAACGGGACCTACGACGGCAAGGGCGGCGAAATCGGGACGATAGAGTTCCGGAACGTGTCCTTCACCTATCCCGGGACCGACGCCGAGGTCCTCCATGACATCTCATTCAGGATAGAACGCGGGGAGACCGTGGCTATCATGGGCGCCACGGGTGCCGGGAAGACGACTCTGGTGAACCTCATGATGCGTCTTTACCTATGCACCGAAGGGGAGGTGCTGGTCAGCGGGACGGATGTGCGCGAATACGACCGCAAGGCTCTGAACTCGCAGATAAGCTATGTCCCGCAGGCCAACACGATATTCACCGGGACAATAGAGTTCAACATCAACTACGGCTCGACCGCGCCGGAAAGGGACATGGACGACATTCACGTCGCCGAATCCATAGCCCAGGCCAGCGAATTCATCGACGATCTGGAAGGGAACGAATCGTTCGAGCTCACGGAGGAGGGGCGCAACCTGTCCGGAGGGCAGAGGCAGAGGATATCCATCGCCCGCGCCGTCTGCAAGGACGCTCCCATATGGATCCTGGACGACCCGTTCTCGGCGCTGGATTTCATAACGGACAGCAGGCTGCGCTCGGCCATCAGGGAGTACCGCGAGGCGCCCACCAAGGTGTTCGTGGCCCAGAGAGTGAGCACCGTGATGGATTCCGATAAGATCATCGTGCTGGACGGAGGCCGCATAGCAGGCATCGGCAGCCACGAGGAGCTGATGGAGAGCTGCAGGCTCTACCGCGAGACGGCCGAATCCCAGCTTTCGGAGGCGCAGAGATGAGCTCCGAAGACTCCGGGAAGCCGGAAAAGAAGAGGATATGGCCGTTCCTCCGGAGATTCATCGCATATTCCAGGCCTTTCCATCGGATATTCGCGCTCATCATAGCTCTGAATCTGATCCTTACCGTTCTGGCCATGGTAGGCCCGACCCTTCTGGGATCGATAGCCGATTACGCCGCGGACCGCATCGAACAGGGCGGGGCGATAGATCCAGGCGAAATACTGCCGACCGCGCTCATCCTTCTGGCGATCTACGCATCGTCCATGATCCTGGAGAGGGTGCGGACCCTCGCGGAATGGAATACCGAGGAGAAGCTGGGCAACATGCTCAGGAAAGAGCAGTCCGGCAAGGTGTCCCGCATACCGGTGGGATCCCTGGACAGGATGCACAAAGGAGACGTCATCAGCCGTTTCGTGAACGACATCGATACTATCCGTCTGAGGAGCGTCGAGAGCATAACGAGGACCGTGGAATCCGCCATAATGCTGGCCGGATGCGTGATAATGATGTCCATCCTGGATTGGAGGCTGATGCTGGCCGCCATGTGCCCGGTGCTGCTCGGATTCATCGCGATGAGGGCCGTGGTGAAGGTCTCGCAGAAGTATTACCGCGCCCAGTCCAGGAATCTGGGGAGGATGAACACCATCGTCGAGGAGACCTACCGGGGGCTGAGCGTGATCAGCCTCTACAACGGTCTGGACGGCTCGAAGGCCAAGTTCATGGGCGTGAACAGGGACCTGTACCGGGTATCGTTCCGCTCCCGCATGATGGGGGAGCTCATGCCGAGCATCTCAGGCCTGGTCAATAATCTGGGCTATGTGGCGGTCTGCATAGCCGCGTCGCTTCTGATATTGGACGGCTCAGCCACTTTCGGAACGCTGGTCGCTTTTTTGGCATACGTGAAGATATGCAACCGCCCTATGATGAGCCTGTCCAATTCCTTCGGAGGCCTCCAGGAGGTAGCCGCCGCCTCCGAAAGGATATTCGAGTTCCTGGATACCCAGGAGATGGAGGACGAGACGGATAAGGGAGCCATCGACTGGCCGGTCGAAGGGAAGGTGATTTTCAGAAACGTATGCTTCTCTTACGAGCCGGGCGCAGAGGTCATCCATGACCTGAATCTGGACGTGTCCCCGGGGATGAAGGTGGCCATAGTCGGCCCTACGGGCGCCGGAAAGACCACGATATCCAATCTCCTGCTGAGATATTACGATCCCGATTCCGGTTCGATAACGCTGGACGGCGCCGAACTGATCGATCTCAAGCGCGAAGAGGTCAGAAAGCAGTTCGGAGTGGTTCTTCAGGATGTGTGGCTGTTCAGAGGGACGCTTCGCCAGAATCTGGTATTCGGTTCGGAAAGCGTTCCCGACGAGAAGATAGCGGAGGCCTGCAGAGCGGTCGGGCTGGAGCATTTCATCTCGTCCCACAAAGATGGGCTGAACATGCCCATCAACCCTGATTCGCTGTCTTCAGGGCAGAAACAGCAGATATCCATCGCAAGGGCGGTCATCAAGGATGCGCCTATGCTCATAATGGACGAGGCTACGAGCTCGGTGGACACCAGAACCGAAAGGGCGATCCAGGATGCCATGGACAGGCTGATGGAGGGGCGTACGTCCTTCATCATAGCGCACCGCCTTTCGACGATCAGGAACGCGGACCACATAATCGTCATCAGGAAAGGAGAGATAATCGAGCGCGGAACCCACGAGGAGCTGCTGTCGAAAGGCGGCTTCTATCGCAGCCTCTACGACAGCCAGTTCCAGTTCTGCGACTGACCGCCTCCATCGGTCCATCCCTGTTTTGCGCATCCATGCATGTTCCCAGCCGCGATTCTTGAGCGGCAGTGGAAGTATTCCGCAGTTATGAGCCGGAATCGGGCTCTGATTTCGATTGCGGCCATGGCCCAGCATATGCCTGCCAGTTTCGCTCTTCGGCACGGAATAATAATCTGATGAGTACAAGTTTTGTTATAAACTGTCAAATTATGAATTATGATTTTAAATGAATACGTCCATCTAAAGTCTGACGGAGTGATACGATGTCAAAAACGAATCACAGCGTTATGGAAGATATGCAAGGTTTCTGCCAGCATTCGCGATCGCTTTAGCGTTCGTGGCGGTGGCAGGTTCGATCCCTGCGGAAAAAGCCGACGCGGCAACCAGCGGATCATGCGGGGACGGAGTCGCCTGGAGCTTCGAAGGCGATACTCTGTCCATAACATATACAGGCACCGGAACCGGAAGGATGGACGATCATGACCAGCCTACGGAATCCGGTTACGCTTCCTTATGGGAGAGCATAAACAACGTCGTCATCGGCGAGGGCGTAACATACATAGGAAAAGTTGCATTTTGCGACTTCAAAATAAACAGCATCACGCTTTCGAGCACGGTGGAAGAGATCGGAGAATTCTCGGTCCAGGGCAACGATATCACTGCCGTGGATCTCAAGAACGTGGTCACTATAGGCAAAGGCGCATTCTATGAGAACAAAAAACTCACGGGCGTCGTAATACCTTCCACAGTGGAGACCATCGGGGATTACGCATTCGATCTTTGCATATCCCTGGCGAGCGTGGACACAAGAGGAGCCACGTCGCTCGCCACGATCGGCAGAAGTGCCTTCGTGGCCAGCTCGATCGGAAGCTTCTACGTGCCTGCTACGGTGACCTCATTGGGCACAGGCGCATTCGTAGAGTGCTACAGCCTCCAATCCATCGATGTGGATCCTGACAATCCGAAATATGTCGACGTCGACGGAGTGGTCTATGACATCGATATGAAGACTGTCCTCCATTACCCTCCTGCAAAAGCAGTTTCCTTGTATGAGATACCCAATACCGTGACCAGCATAGGTCCTGCCGCGTTCGCCACGGGCTTTAAGATAGGTGCGGTCACCATTCCCGATTCGGTCACGGCCATCAGCGACAACGCTTTCGAGAAATGCGAAGGTCTGACCTCCATCAAGATACCCAATACCGTGACCAGCATAGGGAAGTTCGCATTCAATTCCTGCGAGCACATCGAAACCATAGATTTCTCCGGGACGACCGTCCTGAAGTCCATCGGCAACGGCGCATTCCTGGACAATATAAAGCTCAAGACCGTGGAGATACCTGCTTGCGTCGAATCCTTGGGAGAGAGAGTTTTCGCGGCATGCAGCACATTGGAAACCATATCCATCGATTCTTCTAACGAACACTACGCAACGGTGGACGGCATTCTCTACGACAAGAAGGTCGAGACCCTGATGCAGTTCCCCGGCGGCTGCAAAAAGACCAGTTTCACCGTTCCTTCCACCGTGAAGAAGATCGACGTCAACGCATTCTCCAACCTTACGGTCCTGGAGTCGCTGACTTTCCCCGATTCCGTCACCACCATCAGCGACGGCGCCTGCACCCACCCCTCCTACCTGAAGGAGCCCCTGCTGAGGATCTCCTTCGGCAAAGAGCTGACGACGATCACCGGGGAACATCCGTTCATAGCCCATGTATTCCTCACCAAGGACGGAAAAGAGATTCTGCAGACGGCCGATAATCTCAGAGGCCACACCTTTGCCGGTGAAGATGCCACTCATATGTTTATAGATGAAGGCAAATCCGACGGAGGATTCCCTCTCTGGGCGATCGCCGTCATAGCCCTTGCGATTTTGGGTGCGATCGTCGGCCTTATTATTTGGAAGAGATCCCGCCGATATCCTTAAACAAACTTCTGATCCCGGGGGAGGCTCCCCGGGGGCCCGGTTTAATGCCGGGCCTATCCTTCGATCTTCAGCTCCGATCTGTGAAATCATCTCTGCTTCAGCAGCGGGCATTTCTGTCGCGGGAACGCAGACATTCTCTTGCGTGATGATCCGTTGCGCGTTGAATGCTGAGGGGATGCGGAACCGGATCCCTGCCGCCGGGAATTTGGCAGCGGAATCCGGGCTCCCGGATGCTCAACCGTAATATACGCAGCGGTAGGTGAAGTTGCTTGGCTGCGCCAGCTCCATGGACATCAGCTCCTTTCCCGAATCGAAGTCGTATACAGAGAAACATACGGCGTCGTTCTCGGCATCGCCCCATCCGATCATGAACAGTTCGCCCTCTATCTGCTGCTGGGAGCCGCACGCGGAGGAGAATTTGCCCGGGACGACTCTCTCCTTGAACTCTTTCAGCGTTTTGCCGTCTATATCTACCGTGTACGAAACCAGGCGGGTTCTCTCGGAGATGTTGTGGTTGTCGAACGCCATTATGGTATCGCCGTCCACGGTCACATAATGCTGGCTTGAGGTCTTCTGATCCGCGGCCAGGCCGAAGTCGTCGGCATTGCCGGAGAGCTTCCATTTGATCTGGTCCGCGTCCTTGGTGCGGTCAAGGCACAGAATGGTGTTCAGATGGCGGAACGAACAGACGAGGTCGCCGCCATCGTTCAGGCGCATGGCGTTGAAGTGCACGTAATCGGGGGCATCCGTCTGCAGATTGCCGAAATCGCCGGCAGTTTCGACAGCATCGGTGACTGTCAGGGAGTACAGCTCGGGATAATCCACGCTTCTCCAATCCCATACGACTTCGCCGTCATCCACCTCCTGAAGATAGGAGTATACGACGGACGATTCCTCGTAGCCAGGCACGTTATCCACGGTGTCTTTGATGTAGCCCGACATTATGTAATGGTCGAGGTCGATCATGAGGAAGTCGTGGCCGTCCAGAAGGTGCCCTTTGTCGACGGTGCCGGACTGCCCGAAGGTTATGCGCTTGATCTCCCTGAAATCCGAATCCAGGATGACCCTTTCTCCGGGAGCATAGCCCGGAAGCCCGTAATGGTCGGCGCTGATGTTCTGATCATGATAGCTGTAGAAGGTTTTCCCGTCGATCGTATGCTTCTTGAAATCCCAGTATCCCGCATGGACATCGGCGGGGAGATCCTCATGCTTATGCCAGACAACATTGCCTTTTCCGTCCAGCATCATGATGTTCTTGGTGTAGACGAACGACACGAAGATATTCCCGTCCAGATCCGTGCTGCCGGAGATTTTGAAATCAGGGAGACCGCCGCCGGCGTCATGTTTTTCCGTTTCCATGGCGAATACCAATGCCGCCAGTATCGCTACGGCAGCAACGGCGATGATGATCGCGTGACTTTTCTGCACATTCATCTGCTTTTCTCCTCCGGATGTCGCTGATAATATGAGATATATTCGAATATGAAAATATAAACTGTTTCTGGCAAAAGTTTTGTAAAAAACATAACAATAATATTTGAATTATTAAAAAATAATCAAACCTGGATTGCGAATGCCGATCGATCTACGGTATTTGTGCCATATTATCCGCAAAGATGAATCGAGCCGGCAGTCCAGCCTTGGGCGCAGCGAGGAAAAATGACGCTCTAACAATTATCTTATAGTATGCATTTTATTTTTATAAGTGGATTATACATCCAAGTGAGATTATGGATAAGAAAATGATTGCAATCATCGCGGTGATAGCTGCCGTTATAATCGCGATAGCTGCGGCCGTGATTCTCACGAACGGAGATAAAGGAGACAAAGACAAGAAAGACTCCGATATCTACCAGTTCGAGGGCAGGCTGCCGATCTTCGGCAACGCCAACAATGACGATTACATAAATGCTGACGACATCAAATTCGTCGAGGACGTCATAGCGGGAAAGGCTACGGCCGCCGTTCTGACCGTCGACAGGAATTATGAGACCGGAATCCGGCAACGATCTCGATGGCAGACGCGAACGCTGACGGCGTCGTAGACAGCAAGGATCTTCAGCTGGTCAAAGACATGGTGGCCCGCAAGCACGGCATCACCATATCGTACAAGAACACAGACAATGTCCTCTCCAAATGCACTTACCCTCTGACATCCATAGGCATCGCATACAAGACCACTTATGAGCTTGCCGCGGCTGCGGGGCTGACCTCGAAAGAGGTGAAGTGGGTCTGCGATTCCGTGGGCAACGTTCCCGGAAAGGGAGAGCTCAGGCAGTGGTACCCGCAGTTCCATGATGCCAAATGCTTCGGAAACAGGGCGACCCCCGACTATGAATCCATGAACGGCGATCTCCCCAGCTGCCTTATCACCGGCACCAAGAGGTACTATCTCAAGACGGCCGAAGAGGTCCTCGGAGAGCGCGGAGTGGACATCATCAGGCTGCCTGCGTACGAGGGCGGATGGGCGATTCCCGGCATGCTGATGCTCGGATACCTGACCGACAACGAGGCCAACGCCGCCAAGTACGTGAAGATGGCCGATTCTGTCTATGCCCCGATAGCCAAACACATCCAGAACATACCTATGGTCGACCGTCCGTTCGTGTTCGCCAGCCACAATGCCTCGGCCGTCGTAGGCTACGGAGACGGATACATCGAGCCGGTGGTCCTTGCTGGAGCGGCTACGGCCATCGATCTTGGATACGCCAAAGGGAACGTGGACGCCGAAGCGATCAAAGACATGAACCCGCAGTGGATTCTGCTGCAGCCTTGGCATGGAATTCTGGAGCAGACAGACAACAATTCCGTCACAGATACCTTCAAGTGGGATCTGAACAACCTCTACAACACCGACAAGAAGGGAATCCAGGCGATCGACCATACCCAGGCCTACAAGGACGGAAAGGTCATCATGAACACCCAGGGAGTCCGTCTCGGAGCGGCATCCTTCATTCTGACCGCCTACATCGCCAACCACATCTATCCCGGCGTCTTCAATTTCGATGTGAAGAATCTGTATGACACGTACATGAAGGAATACCATCCCGGGGTCAATGCAGACCAGTGGTTCGACTACACGTACTTCGATCTTGCTTTCGCGGAGAAGAAGCGCGCCGAATTGATGGGCTGATCCTTTTGAACATCGATGGGGGCAGCCCCATCGACCCTTAATGGATCATGCATCCATCAATTCTACAGATTCCGCGGCACGGGGCGATAATACGAATGAAACACATAGCAAAGCGATGATGGGTGAATACCACAGATACACCGTCAGAAAGCTGATATTCATCGTGGGATGCACCATATCGATGTTCCTGGTGATGGGTTTCGCTTTGACCATAGGCTCCTCGAACATAAGCTTCGTCGAGGTGTACCAGACTATTTTCAACCATTTCTTCAATCCGGATGCGGTCAATCCGGATTACGACTGGGCAATATTCACTATACGCATGCCCAGGGTTTTGGGAGGGCTGATCGCCGGAATGAGCCTGGGCGTCGCCGGGGCCGCGATGCAGAGCATGATGAAGAACCCTCTGGCGGACCCGTATACCACAGGAATCTCGTCCGGAGCATCCTTCGGAGCCACATTGGCCTTGGGGCTGGGCATCACTTTCGCCGGGATAGGCGGGAGCCTCGGGCTGGTTCTGTTCGCTTTCGTATTCTCCCTGGTTCCCGCGGCGGTCATCATACTCGTCTCGTCCATGAGAAGCACGTCCGCCGCCACCATGATCCTGGCCGGAATAGCCGTGATGTATCTGTTCAACGCATGCACGACGTTAATCAAGCTCGGACTGTCGGATTCGAGCCTTTCGGCCGTATTCCAATGGTCCGCAGGGGATCTGAGCTCGGTCACGTGGACAGGATGCGAGATAATGGCCTGCTTCACTGTCGTTGGGACTCTGATCCTGATAATGATGTCCAAAAAGCTCAATATCCTGATCACCGGCGACAAGAACGCCACCGCTCTGGGCCTCGATGCCCATAAGCTGAGGCTCATCCTGCTGGTTCTTATCTCCCTGATGGCGGCATCCGTCGTCTGCTTCACTGGGATCATAGGTTTCATAGGGCTTGTGTCGCCGCACATCATAAGGATGTTCCTGGGATCCGACAACCGCTATCTGATACCGGCGTCCGCCGCGTTCGGAGCGGTCCTTCTGATGGTATCGGATCTGATCGCAAGGGTGATAATAGCGCCGACGTTCCTGCCTGTGGGTGTCATCACGTCATTCATAGGCGGGCCGATTTTCCTGTACCTGCTGATCAAGCAGAGGAAGAGCGTATGGTGATCCTATGAAAGTAGAGCTGAAAGATCTGGATTTCGGGTACGATCCCAGCAGACCCGTCCTCAAAGATGTCAACTACACGTTCGAGAAGCCGGAATTCATCTGCATAATGGGCCCGAACGGAGTGGGCAAATCCACGCTTGTCCATTGCATCAACAAAATCCTGAAGCCCACCGGCGGATGCGTCCTGGTGAACGGCAAGGACAACAGAGACATGAAGCTGAAGGAGCTGGCATCCCATATGGGCTATGTCCCCGCTTCTTCCGAGGACTCTTTCCCGCTGACCGTCGTCGATACGATCATGGTCGGGCTTCAGAACGACACAAAGTTCACGACGTCGGAGGACGATCTCCAGAAAGTCTACGATGTCCTGAATCTGATGAGCATAGAGCATCTCGCCATGCGCAATTTCAACGAGCTGTCGGCAGGGCAGCACCAGAAGGTCGTGCTGGCGAGAGGCATCGTGAGGATGCCTGAGATGGTCATCTTAGATGAGCCCACCTCCAATCTGGACATCCGCCATCAGCTGGAGGTTACCAGGATACTGAGCGAGCTTCCCAAGCAGAGGAACATGATCATCCTGATGATCAGCCATGACATCAACATCACGGCAAAATATGCCGACAGGATAATAATGCTGAACGGAGGCAACATCTATGCTGTGGGCACTCCCGCCGAGGTTCTGACGAAGGAGAACATCCGCATCGTGTACGGCGTGGATGCGGATGTCATAGAAGTCAACGGAAGGCCGCATGTGATCCTGAATTCCGCCATCAAGGAAGAGTGAAACGGGGGGTATTTGCCCTCCACTTTATTCTTGTCGTGCCGCATGGAGAAGATCCGGCTGCGAGGTCACGAAATATCTGGCTGCCACGGCAAATCATGTCCTGTGGCATTCATTTCGGTCCGGGAAAGACGTCAGGGCATTCTCAAAAGCAAAACAAAGTCTTGGTTTTATAGTGAAGATATAAAATGTCGCTTATGCTTCCAAACACTTTAAGGCCCGGTTTTCTGCCGATCAGAGACACGATCAGGGACATCTGCCCTGATTTAGACAAGGCTTATATCAGGCGTAAGCATAGGGTAATTCTGCGCGAAATCCTGCCGTAAGAAGGGGAAAATACGGCATGATATTGGGCTTCGGATGGACGGGGAAAACTGTCCGGGACCCAAAGGCAAGGGGATAGGATGAGCTACTGGGAAAGCCAACCAAATGGGTGCATTCAGATGCTGGAATCCATGGACAGCGGAAAAAGCATCTATTGCAACTGCGGCCGCATCACAGTTCTGGACAGGGATGAGATGGAATTCAAATTGAGCCTGGGAAAAGAACTGGAATGCAGCTCATGCCGCAACCAGCGCATCGGGCGCGAGATAGACGAGCTGAACTCAATCTTTTCCGGCCAGAAAGAGGGCGAGGTCCAAGGCCTTCTCGAATTCGGATTCTGATCAAGGACCCAGAATCAAAAATCAGTTCCGCAAAATACAGTTTCATTGGGCTCTGGCCTCGAGTCCAATCCTTCAGCATTTGTCGGTATTCCTTTTCGATCCATCCTGCAGGCATATCGGCCCGGTCTTGTGGACGGTTCATGCACCAGAACTATTCCGGCGGCCGTCATTCTTCTTGAATCGGACGTATTTTTGCTTTCCTGCGGTCTCATGTTCGCGCATTGTTTTGACAAAATTATTATACTAATTTCATATAGGAAATAATACAAAGTTTTTGGAAGGAAAAGCCATGGAGACCATACTCGTCAGGTACAGCGAGATAGCGCTGAAGAGCACTCCCGTGAGAAAACGTTTCGAGATGGCCTTGGAGAGGAACATGAAGGCGATGCTGGCCAGCGACAACGTCGGCGGGCGTGTCATCCGTTCCCATGACAGGCTATTCGTGGAGACAGACGATGCGGAATCGGCGGTCGGCTCGCTGAGGAAGGTATTCGGCATCGCATCGATGTCTGTCGCCGTTACCTGCCCTCCGGATATGGAGTCGATCATATCCACGGTGTCTTCCATCTCCAAAGATGTGCTTTTCTTCAGGGATACCTTCGCTATCGATGCCAGAAGGTCGGGCAAGACCCAGCCGTTCACCAGCCTTGACCTCAAAAGAAAGGCCGGGGAGGCGGTGCTGAAAGCGAATTCGGCCAAAGACGTGAAAGTCGATCTAGATCATCCTTCAAAGACCATATTCATAGAGGCAAGGCAGAGGAAGGCGTACATCTTCACGTCGTACATCAGGTGCCATGCCGGGTTTCCGATAGGCACGCAGGGGAAGGTCTTCGCCAAGGTGGACGACGACCGCGGCCTGATATCGGCCTGGCTGATGATGAAGCGCGGATGCAAGGTGACAGTCGGCGGGAACTACAACATAGATCTCCTCCGCAAGTACGATCCCGATCTGGAGGTCTCCGACAGATTCGATGACAGCTTCCTCGGATATGTGGTCGGCGCCAGGCTGAGGAACGTCTCGCCGTCGGACGGGAGCATGCTCGGGATGCCGGTGTTCTATCCCTCCATCGGGCTCACAGATTCGGCTGTCGACAGCATGATCAGGCAGATAGCCGCGGAGCGAGGTGTCATCATGAAAGCAGTGTCATTGATTTCAGGCGGGATCGATTCCCCGGTCGCTTCCTATCTCATGTCAAGGGCGGGGGCAGACGTGGTCCTTCTGCATATGAGCAACGGCGAATACGGCGATCCCAAGGATCTGGAGAAGGTCATCAGAATAGCGGAACGTCTCGAGAGCTATACAAGGCGTGAATTTCCGGTATATGTCGCCGACCATGGCCGGAACCAGAAGATAATCCAGGAAGGCTGCGACAGCCATTACCAGTGCGTGCTATGCAAGCGCACGATGCACAGGGTGGCCAAGAAACTGGCACAGAGCATAGGCGCCGAGGGGATAGTCATGGGGGATTCCCTCGGCCAGGTCGCGTCGCAGACCCTTCTCAACATAAGGGCGGAGCAGTACGGGCTGGATTTTCCGGTCTTCCGCCCGCTTATCGGCCTTGACAAGCTGGAGGTCATCGACATAGCCAAGCGCATCGGGACGTACGACATCTCCATAATCAGGACGTCGGGCTGCGCTGCGGTGCCCAAAGGGCCTGTCACCGAGGCGAAAGTGGATAAAGTGCTGTCGATGCATCAGGCCATAGATCTGGACAGAGCCGTAGAAGAGTGCTTCGGAACGATCGAGAGAGTGCATCGAGGCCGATCCGCGGCCGGAGTCAGATAATATACTCCGGCATCGGGTCGCCGATGAAGATGATGCCCTTGGCGTTGGCCTCGTCCAGGAGGTCCTGGATGGTGGTCTCGGACATGATTTTGTTCACGGCTTCGTTTATGCGCTGCCACATCCCTATCGTGGTGCAGACGTCCTTCCTTTCGCAGACGACGCCGTTTTCCTTTATGCAAGGCACCGCTGAAATGCCCTCGATGACATTCACGATTTCGGCCACGGATATCTCGGAGGCCGGACGCGTGAGGGTGTAGCCTCCCTGAGGCCCTCTCTCTCCTTTGACGAGGTCGTTCTTCGTGAGTATGGTGATTATCTGTTCGAGGTACTTCTGGGAGATGTCCTGGCGTGCCGAGATGTCTTTGATCTTCACCTTTCCGCGTTCCTGGTTGGCGGCGATGTCGACCATCATGCGCAGGGCGTATCTTGTCTTGTTCGAGAAATTCATGTTTCACCTCGCATCGCCTTTGCTCTCAGGTCCGCGCGATATTCGTCCCTAGCAGGATGGCGAACATCTGTTAAGACGTTTGCCATGAAGGTTCCGCCTCGTCCGAACAGGCCTTTGCTGAAGTATCTGTCCCCTCTGTCGGGGAAGACCGTCACTATGCTGCCGTGTCCGATCTCTTCGGCCAGGTCCATCGATGCCTTGAGAGCGGCTCCCGATGACTGGCCGGCTATGATGCCCTCGCTGCGGGCCAGCCTGCGGCACATGGCGAAAGCGTCCGCGTCCTTCACTTTGATGACCTTGTCCACGAGGGACATGTCCATCGTCCCGGCTATGAAATCGTTGCCGATGCCTTCGATCTCGTATTCTGACTTCTCGCCGCCTCCCATGACTGACCCCACAGGATCCGCCAGCACCCCCTTTATCGACGGATCCCTGCTCTTCAGATATCCGACTACGCCGGTGAATGTCCCGCCGCTCCCTGCGCCGAGGACCGCATAGTCTATCTTCCCTTCCAAGTCCCTGTAGATTTCGGGGCCGGTGGTCTCGAAATGGCAGCGGGGATTGCTCATGTTCTCGAACTGGCCGAGGGAAATGCTTCCCGGAATCTCCGTTTTCAGCCTTTCGGCCTCGGCTACGGCGCCCAGCATGCCTTTTTCGCGGGGAGTATTGACGATTTCTGCTCCCAGAGCCCTCATGACCGTCTGCTTCTCTTCCGAGAACTTGGTCGGGACCGTGAATATGACTCTGTATCCTCTTCCGAGGGCGGCCAGAGCTATCCCTATGCCCGTGTTTCCAGCCGTAGCTTCTATGATGGCGGATCCCTCCCTCAGCAATCCCTTCCTCTCGGCGTCGGCGATCATGTACTCCCCGATGCGGTCTTTGACGCTGCCGGCAGGGTTGCAGAGCTCCAGTTTGGCGAATATCCTCACCCCTTCGGGCACGCCCATGTTCCTGAGCTCGACGAGGGGGGTGTTGCCGATGAGCTCCCTGTACGAACTGTACAGCGCCATCGGAATCTCGACCTCCTGATAGCCTGGTCCAGATCGTCTATGATGTCTTCTGCGGCCTCTATCCCGGGGGACAGGCGGATCAGCCCGTCGGTTATCCCCACCGATTTCCTGATCTGTTCGGGGATCGAGGCATGCGTCATGCTCGAAGGATGGCAGATCAGTGACTCCACTCCTCCGAGGCTCTCGGCCAGGGCTATGAGCTCCAGCGATTCGAAGAACCTGCCTATGTCATGGCCTTCCGTCAGTTCGAACGACAGCATGGCGCCTCCGTTCTTGGCCTGCCTGATGTTGATGTCATAGCCCGGGTCGAATTCCAGCCCGGGGTAGTGCACGACGGCGACGTCGGGGCTCTGCCTGAGATGTTTGGCTATGGCCTCGGCGTTCGAGACGTGCCGGTCCATCCTCACGGCCAGGGTCTTTATCCCGCGGATGAGCAGGAACGAGTCGAACGGCTGAAGGATTCCGCCTATGGCGTTCTGGAGGAAGGCCAGCCTCTCTGCGATTCCGTCGTCGTTGACCACGGCCAGACCGGCAACGAGGTCGCTGTGCCCGCCGAGATATTTAGTGGCGCTGTGGACGATGATGTCCGCGCCCAGTTCGAGAGGGCGTTGGAGGTACGGGGTCATGAATGTGTTGTCTACAATCACCAGTACGCCGTGTTTGTGTGCTCTGTCGGAGAACGCGCGTATGTCCACGACGGACATGAGCGGATTGGCCGGGCTCTCGATCAGCACAGCGGCCGCGCCGTCTCCGATGCTCTTCTCGAAGTCGTCCGGGTCGTCGCTGTCCAGGATGCTGTATTCCATTCCGAAATTGCGGAATACCTTATCGAGGATGCGGAACGTCCCGCCGTATACGTTCCTGGAGACCAGGATGCGGTCCCCTTTCTTGAATAAAGATAATACTGTTCCGATGGAGGCCATCCCCGAGGCGAACGCGAATCCATGTTTCCCTCCTTCGAGATCGGCGATCAGGCTCTCGAGCGCTTCCCGGGTGGGGTTTCCCGTGCGGCTGTATTCGTATCCTCTGTTTTTCCCCAGGCCGTCCTGCCTATAGGTAGAAGTCTGGTAAATGGGGATGTTCACCGCCCCGGTCCTGCCGTCTGTCTGGTTCCCTGCGTGGATGAATGCCGTTTCGGGAGCGTATTCTCTCCCGGTCGATGCGTTTTTCATGAGTGAAGGATGGCATCTTAGTATTTTACTATTTTCATATAGGAAATATAATAAATACTAGATGTGTGCTATCGATATTCAGAAGCTATCAGTTCGCTTGGAAAAATATTCAGAAATGAATGCCAAGGGCGGATGGCTCGAAAAAGGAAGTGAAAAAAATGACTTCGGAAATCATACCTAACGGTCCAAACAACAGCAAGAAGCAGAGATTCGAGACCCTCCAGCTGCATGTCGGGCAGGAGACCGCGGACGCCGTCACGGATTCCAGGGCCGTCCCGATCTATCTGACGACGTCTTACGTGTTCCACAATTCACAGCATGCCGCCGACAGGTTCGGCCTGAGGGACGCCGGGAACATATACGGCCGTCTCACGAACAGCACCCAGGAAGTGTTCGAGAAACGTATCGCCGCCTTGGAGGGAGGGACAGCTGCGCTGGCCCTAGCCTCGGGATCGGCCGCGATCACGTATACGATCCTCAATCTCGCGGCGGCCGGCGACAACATCGTCTCCGTGGACACGATCTACGGAGGCTCGTACAACCTTCTGGCCCACACCCTTCCCACCTACGGGATATCTACCAGGTTCCAGAAGCCGGACGACTACTCCGGAATCGAGAAGGCGATCGACGGAAAGACCAAGGCGATATTCGCCGAGACGCTGGGGAACCCCAACTCCAACGTCATTGATGTCGAGAAGCTGGCCGACATCGCCCACAGGCACGGAATCCCCCTGGTCATTGACAACACGTTCGCATCTCCCTATCTGTTTAGACCTCTGGAACACGGCGCCGACGTCGTGGTCGAATCCGCGACCAAGTTCATCGGAGGCCACGGGACTGTTCTCGGAGGGGTCATCGTCGAAGGCGGGAAATTCGATTACGGGAACGGAAAGTTCCCCGGCCTATCGGAGCCGGATCCCAGCTACCACGGGATAAGCTTCTACAAAGCGCTGGGGCCGGCCGCCTTCGTCACGAGGATCAGGGCCATCCTGCTCCGTGACACTGGGGCTTCGATCTCACCGGTGACGGCATTCGTGCTGCTGCAGGGCCTGGAGACTCTGTCTCTCCGCGTCGACAGGCATGTGGAGAACACCCTGAAGGTCATCGAATACCTCAGAAAGAACCCGAAGGTCTCCAAGATCAACCATCCTTCCCTTCCGGACCAGCCTACGCATGATGTGTACGAGCGCTATTTCCCTGACGGGGCAGGATCGATCTTCACGTTCGAGATCAAAGGAGGAGAGGAAGAAGCCAAGAGGTTCATCGACGGCCTCAAGCTCTTCTCGCTGCTGGCCAACGTGGCAGACGTGAAATCGCTGGTGATACATCCCGCGTCCACCACCCATTCCCAGCTGACCGCCGAAGAGCTCGAGGAGCAGGGAATCCATCCCTCCACCATAAGGCTCTCCATCGGGACGGAGCATATAAAAGACATAATAGACGACCTCGAGCAGGCGTTCGCGCTCATCTGAGCGTAAAGTCCGGACGTCGCCTCCGCGTCCGGGCAGGGGCCGGTCGTCAATTCGGCCGGCCTCCATGTCAGACCGGGATTCCGTTGTTCTCCGGCAGGCTTGATGCCAGCTGATGCGGCTGTGTATTTTCGGAGCCAGACGGCAATCATTCCGGCTCTGCCGTTTCTTTCTTCTTTTTCGCCGCTGTTTTTCTCGCGGCGGTCTTTTTCGCGGGAGTTTTCTCGGGTTTCTCGGAGTCTTCCGCCGTCTTCTTTGCGCGGCTGCTTTTCTTCCTTCCGGGGCAGTCCGTGTTGATGCATTCCTCGGCGCTTCCGAATATGATCATCGGCGCTCCGCAGAGCTCGCAGGGTTTCTTCGCGGACATGACGCTTCCCCTGGGCCTCAGAGGGTAGGTCTGAGAGCATGCCGGCCATTCGGAGCATCCGGCGAACCTTTTGCCCTGCTTCGAGAACATGACTCTTATGCGGCCCTTGCCGCACGTGGGGCAGGCGCCGAGGTCGTTCTTCTCCACGTTGCTCCTGCATTTGGGATCGATGCATTGTACGGACGGGGGATTCCCTTTCCTGATGACTTTGAGCTGCGGCAGCCCGCACTCAGGGCATGCGGTCTCGGTCATCTGGATCAGCGCCCCCTTCGGAATGGGATAGGCGCGGGTGCACTCTGGATATCCGTTGCATCCGATGAAATTCCCGTTCCTGGACCTCTTTATGACCATGTCGTTCCCGCATTCAGGGCAGATTCCCACGTGCTGCTGGTTGTGGAGCGCTGCTTTGATCTCCTCGCCGATGGCTTCGGAATCCTCCGAGATCTTCACGGCGACGCTGTGGAGCATGTCCTGGGACTCTTTCACGACCTCTTTCATGGTGCGCTTGCCTTCGGTGATGCTCATCATGTCCGCTTCCAGCTTCGCGGTCATGTCCGGCTCGGTTATCCCTCCGCCGTGCTTCTCCAGGGATTTGGTGAGCGCTATGCCGCTGTAGGTGGGTATCATGTAGTTCCCCTGGACATAGTTCCTGGAGAACAGCTTGCTGATGATGTCGTGCCTGGTGCTCTTGGTCCCGAGCTGGAGCCTGTCCATCTCCTGGATCAGGGTCCCCTGGTTGTATCTGTATGGGGGCTGGGTCTCCGATTCGGCCGCGGACATCGATCTGATCTCCACTTTGTCTCCCACTTCCATAGCAGGGAGCTTCGCCGGGGCCGCTTTCAGATATTTCTTATAATATTTCTTCCAGCCCTGCTTTTTGAGGGCATACCCTTCGGCAAGGAACTTCTCGCCTGCGACGTCTATCGCGCATTCGGTGACTTCCGCCTCGGCGTTGGGCGCGACGGTGGCCAGGAACCTCCTCACGATCAGCTCGTAGAGCTTCCATTTGTCCCCTTTCATCCTGTCGGAAGAAGCGCCCGCGGTGGGATAGATGGGCGGATGGTCGGTGGTCCTCCTCTTGCCTCTGGAGGGTATGATCTTCTCCTGCGAGAGTATCTCCTCGGCTTCCGGCCCGAATTCCGATTCTTTGAGCTTCTCCAGGACGGATCTTAGGTTGAGCGTGCGGGGGTACTCAGTGTTCTCCGTACGCGGATATGAGATGTATCCCCCGGTGTAGAGGTCCTCGGCCAGCTTCATGGCTGTGGTCGGGGGTATCCCGATCTTGTTGGCCTCAACCTGCATCTGTGTGGTGTCGAACGGCGCGGGCTTGTACTCCTCTTTCCTGGTGACGGCGTATTCCACGACCGTCCCCTCTTTCTCGCCTTCGACCTTCGCCAGGACAGCATCGGCCTTCTCCTTCTCCCAGAAATGGTTGCCCTCGTGGCTCCCTTTGAAAGCCAGCATGCCGAATTTGCCGATGACGTCCCAGAACGGAATCGGAACGAATTTCTCGATTTCTTCGTGCCTGTCGACCAGAAGCTTGAGTGTGGGGCTCTGGACCCTTCCCACGGACATGAAATTCTTCCCGACCTGGCCGGAAGAGAGCGATATGAGCCTGGTGAGAACGGCTCCCCAGGACAGATCAACTATCTGCCTGGTCTCGGCGGCGTCGGCGAGCTTGGCGTCGGGCTCCGCGAGATCCGCGAAGGCCGCTTCCACCTCCCCTTTGGTGAGGGCGCTGAATTTGGCTCTTTTCACGGCGATCCTGCCGTCCAGGGTGCAGTCCCCGCCTTTATCGGAATAAAGCCCGATCGCTCTGACGGTCTCTATCCCTATGAGCTCTCCTTCCCTGTCGTAGTCGGTGGCGATGACGATCTCGTCCGACTCTCCGGCTATGGCTTTGATCGCGTTGAGGATGGATTTCACGCGGACGGTCTTGACCTGCTCCGCATAGACGAGGTCTTCGGGCTTCACGCCGCTCCAATCGTTGTATTCCTTGGAGTAATCCAGCTCTATTATGTGCCCTCTGAGGCTTACGACCTTGTATTCGTCGCCTCCGGCCTCGAAAGATATCACCGTGACTCCTCCGTTGGAGGCGGAGTGTGACTGTCCGTCGGACAGGATCGTGGAGATCCTTCTCGCGGCATTCGCTTTTTCGGTGATAATTAGCTTCCTCATCGCCCGCCTGAACTTTGTGAAGGTTATTTAAGCGTTAGCGGTGCGCGGCCATCGGGGATTCCGTATCCGACATCGATTCGTTGACGCCTCATTAAAACTAAAGAATGGTTTTATATTGTACTTGGACGATAAATCCATATGCGCTCCGATGAGTTCATTTCCAAAGTTCTGGAGAGACCCGGGGTCGTCCGCGCGGAAATACTCAACGCCGACCTCATCTCCAGGATAGTCGATGAAGAGGACTCCATATCCGTTTTCTCCGGATCCATGGAGCTTCAGAGCATCGGCCTAGGGAAATGCGTAACCAAAGATCTCGTCGCAGCCGTCTTCTGCAATTCAGAATTTCCGCGCCCTGACGTGGTGACCATAGAGATCGTCGACGAATACGGGACGCTTCTCGGCCACGACGTCCCGGAAAGCATGGCGGAAGAGATACGCGGGATGGACGATATACTCTGGCTTTCAGAGAATTTCGTCATGTATCCTTAGACCGTTTCCTCTTCCAAGCCGCATATGGTCATGAGGGCCAGCCCGTTCCCGGGATCCCCGGATTTCGGTCCAGCGAAGCCCTGGATATTCTACCCTTCCGTGACCACGGCCGACATCATAAACCGCTATTACGGGATGGGGGATGCCGAGGGGATATCGACGATAATCCTCGGCACCGACGGCGTCGAAACGTCGGTTCCTGTGCCCGACGTGGTGGAGGTTCCCTGTGGAGGGTGCGGCCATGGTGAGTCTGCCTCTCAGGACACCTTTTATCGATGTGATTTCGTTGGCGAAATCCTTCAGGACGCCGAGCTTCCCCTCGCAGATGAGTATCTCCATGCATTTGCTGTCGTCGAGGTGAACGTGTATCGACGTGTTCACCATGCCGATGTGGGCATGCTGGATGTCCGTGAGCTTCTCGCCGACGGTGCTGTTGGTATGGTCGTATACTATGACGACCGTCCCGACCATCCATTGGTCGTTGTTCTTCCATTCGTTCTCTGCCAACGAATCGCGTATGAGGTCGCGGACGGCTTCCGATCTGCTGACGTAACCTTTGTCCCTTATGGAATTATCAAATTTCTCGAGGAGCTCCGGCTCCAAAGATACGCCTATGCGTGTTACGCCTTCCATGCCTATTGTATCATTTTGCGATTTAATAACACTTTTCTTCTGAAAAAGGAGCCTCAAGTAACACTGCTTATGCCATTCGCGCTTTTGCATATCATATTTATCAGTGCTTTGCGATTCGGGATGCATGACAGCCAATTCCGAGAATCTGGAGAACGCAATCGTCTCCGCCGTGAGGACGGGAGTCGAGGACCGCGACATAGCCGTAGCTTTCTCCGGAGGGCTCGACTCAGGTCTGGTGGCCGCCATCGCCAAGGATTATGCCAGGTCGGTCACCCTCTATACATCCGGGAAGGACGAATCGTATGACGTGGTCATGGCCCGCGAGATGTCCGAGAAGCTCGGCCTCCCATGGCTCCACATCCCCATCACCAAGGACAACATCGAGTCCAGGCTCCGCGAGATGATCTCCATCACCGGGACTTCCAGCCCTCTGACCCTGTCGTTCGAGCTGCCTCTCTTCTTCGTCTGCAGGACCGTCCATGAGAAGTACATCATCGGCGGGCAGGGATCCGACGAGCTTTTCGCCGGATACACCAAGTACGTCGGCATGCCGGAGGACGAGCTGGTCAGGACGATGAAGTCAGACATGGGCAAGCTCATAACCTCCACCATCCCCCACGAGACCAAGGTGGCCAACCATTTCGGCAAGACCATCCTGTACCCGTACATCGATCCGATCGTCACCATGCAGGTCGGAGCCATGGACGTCGCCGATCTGAAGCCCAAGGATGCCGATTCGAGGAAGGTCCTTCTGAAGCAGGTCGCCAGGAACCTCGGATTCCCGTTCATCGCGGAGAAGAGGAAGAAGGCAGCCCAGTATGGATCGGGAACGATGGATCTGGTCCGCGAAGTGGCCTCGTCCAAGGGCATGACCTACCACGAGCTGGTCGAATCCATCTACAAGGAGATATTCGACTGATTTTTTCCGGAGGGGGTTCCCCTCCGTCTTCATCCATGAAAGGATTGATCCTCATCAACGCGTATTCGAGGATGCGCGCGTTCGAGGTGCAGGCCTCCAGACTGGCGGAGGAGTTCGCCGCCATAGGCATCGAGACCGACATCCGCAGGAACGACGGGTTCATCGCCCGCATAGAGGGCGGCGGCATCGAGGCGGAATGCGGAGGATATTCTTTCTGCGTCTATCTGGACAAGGACAAATACGTGCTGGAAGCCCTGGAGAGATCCGGGATCCCGGTCTTCAACCGCTATTCCGCCGTGGAAGCCTGCGACGACAAGATGGTCACGTACCTCAGGCTGGCCGGCCATAATGTCAGGATGCCGAAGACCCTGTCCGGGCTTCTGTGCTACGATCCCGGGGAGCCCGTGAGGCGGGAGTCCGCGGAGAAGGTCGCCGGAGAGCTGGGATTCCCGGTAGTAGTCAAGGAATGCTACGGCTCCATGGGCAGAGGGGTGCATATCGCCCGCGGCATGGGGGAGCTCATGGCCCTCATGGAGAAGGTCAAAACAGTCCCGCATCTGTTCCAGGAATTCGTCGGGAGCAGCTCCGGAAGGGATCTGAGGGTGATCGTCGTCGGAGGGAAGGCGGCGGGAGGCATGCTTCGCCGTTCAGATTCCGATTTCAGGTCCAACATCGGGTGCGGAGGTTCCGGCGAAGCTTATGCCCTGGCCCCGGAGACGGCGGCATACGCGGAAAGGATAGCCGATGCCCTGGATCTAGACTACTGCGGCATAGACCTGCTTTTCCCGGAGGATGGGGAGATGATTCTGTGCGAAGTGAATTCCAATGCCTTCTTCGAGGCTTTCGAATCCTGCACCGGGATCAACGTCGCCCGCCTCTACGCCGAGCATGTGGCCGACGAAGTCGTCCAGATCAATCATGACGCCCGCCGGCGATCTTCTGTGACATATTTTTAAGCACGGTAATGCATGCCATCTGCCGGAGATCATATTGGACCCAGATGGGAATATGGCCTGGCTGGACAGCCTTTCCGGCCAAGGCATAAAGCTCGGATTAGACAGGATAAATACGCTTCTGGAACGCCTCGGGAATCCTCATGAGGGCCTGAGAGCCGTGCATGTGGCCGGCAGCGACGGGAAAGGCTCTGTCTGCGCGATGATCGAATCCATACTGAACGCTTCGGGGTTCTGCGTCGGGGCGTTCACGTCGCCGCAGATCCTGGAGATCAACGAATGCATCCGCATCGGCGGGGAGCGCATATCCGACAGGGACCTCACGTTCATCCTTTCGAAGATAAGGCCCATCGAAGAGCGGATGGAATCCGAGGGGATGGGATGCACCCAGTTCGAAGTCCTCACGGCAGTGGCCTTCGAGTTCTTCTCTATGGTGGAGGCGGACATCGTCGTCGTGGAGGTCGGGATGGGCGGCAGATACGACTGCACCAACGTCATCGTCCCGGAGGTTTCCGTCATAAGCAACGTGAGCATGGAGCACATCGGCGCCCTTGGGAACACCATAGGCGAGATCGCCCGGCATAAAGCGGGGATCATGAAGCCCGGCGTGCCGTGCGTCACCATCAACGGCGACGAGGTCTTCCAGCATCTCAGAGCGTATGCGGAGGAGATCGGATGCCCCCTGAAGAGGGTCGGCGAATCGGACATCGAGGTTCTGGCCAGCTTCTCCGACAGCGTCGAGATGTCCTACCGGGGCGAGGTGTACACCGTCTCCGTCCCCGGGAGGATGCAGGCCCGCAACGCCGCCCTGGCGATGGAAGCCGTATCCTGCCTTCCGGAGTTCCAGTATATAATCGCGCCCAACGTGGACGCCGGGCTCCGCAGGGTGGACTGGGATTTCAGGATGCAGAAGCTGGTCGGCGAGCCCATAATCATAGATGTAACGCACACCGTCGCCGGAGCCAGATGCCTCTACCAGGACATCTCCGAGATCTACGGCAAAGTGGTCCTGGTGCTGGGGATGCTTTCGGACAAGAACATCAGGGAGGTGTCGAACATCCTTTCCGGGCTCGCCACCAAGGTGTTCGTCGCCCCTCCGGATTCTCCGAGGGCGGCTTCCCCGGATGTCCTTTACGATGCGATGAGCCGCGTCCACGGCGACGTCACCCTCTGCGCGACGGTGGGGGAGGCATTGGACGCCGCCCTGGAAGCCAGAGGGGAGGAGAACGTGCTCGTAACGGGGTCGTTCCGCACTGCGGAGGATGCTTTGAGATGGATCCAGAGCGGATATGCGAAATCCTGAGCAGGCTCTCGGAAGTCTACGTCGGAGGCGTGTTCCCCGGGCGCAATTCGGCCGGAGAGGATCCGGAATGGCCGAAAGACCCGTTCCATGTCCTGATATCGACGATCCTTTCCCAGAGGACCAAAGACGAGAACACGAGGAAAGCGTCGGACAATCTTTTCGCCAGGTTCCCCACGATGGAAGCCCTGGCGGAGGCCGATCCCGGGGAGGTCGCTGAGCTGATACGCCCCGCCGGATTCCCCAAGCAGAAATCCGCGGCAATCGTCAGGTGCTGCAGGGAGATCCTGGACAGGTACGGCGGCGAGGTCCCGCGGGATACCGAGGAGCTGTGCACCCTTCCTATGGTCGGCCGCAAGACCGCAGCCTGCGTCAGATCTTACGCCATGGGGATACCGTCGGTCTGCGTGGACACCCATGTGCACAGGATATCCAATCTGATGGGCCTAGTGTCCACGACCGATCCGGTGGCCACCGAGTTCGCGCTGATGGAGATCGCGCCGGAGGACCGCTGGTCGGATATCAACAGGTATCTGGTCCGCCACGGGCAGGAAATATGCATCCCAAACCGCCCGAAATGCGCCGTATGTCCGGTGAGGGATCTCTGCGACTTCGGCTCGGGCAGGGGGCCCGCGAATCTTACTTAATGGGGACGGCCCATTAGGGGTCTGATGCACGAAGTTTCGGTGGTTTCCAGCCTCGTCAATGCGGTGATCGACGAGCTGGCCAAGTACAAGGTCTCCAAGGTGCACAGCGTCACGGCGGTCATCGGAGACCTGACCAACCTCGGCGCGGAGCAGATGCTTTTCGCGTACGAGATAGTCACCCGCGGCACGGTATTGGAAGGCTCCGAATTCATCATCGAGCACGAGCCCATCGAGGTCTCATGCGCTTCGTGCGGATATTCCGGGCCGGTCAGAACGCTGACGGATCCGGATTTCGCTTCGCATTCGATCCCCGTCCTTTCCTGCCCGGAATGCGGGGGATCGATAAAAGTGGTGAAAGGCCAGTCCTGCGCCATAAAATGCATGGATATTGAGGAGGAGGAACGATGTTCAAATACAGGGACGAAGCGACCGCGAAGAAGATTCTCAGCGGCATCAAAGATATGGGTATCCACGCCAAATTCATGCACATATGCGGGACCCATCAGGACACGATAGTCCGTTTCGGCCTCGAGGAGATGCTCAGGGACGCCGGGATAGAGATAGCCCAGGGGCCGGGATGCCCGGTATGCGTCACCACCAGCAGCGAGATCGCCGACGCGATCACTCTGGCCCGCAACGGGGTCACCGTGACCGCCTTCGGGGACATGATGAGGGTCCCCACTACCATAGGATCGCTTTTCGACGCGAAGGCCGACGGAGCCGACGTGAGGATCGTCTATTCCATCGATGACGCGGTCAGGATGGCCAGGGAGCAGGAGAAGCCTCTGACGTTCGTCGGCGTGGGTTTCGAGACCACCGCCCCGTCCACCTGCGTCCCGCTCGGCAAGGACGACTGCCCGGACAATTTCACCGTATACAGCTGCCACAGGATCTGCCCGCCTGTATTGGAGACTCTTCTCTCGCTCGGAGAGTCCACCATCGACGGCTTCATCGAGCCCGGGCATGTGGCGGTGATAACAGGGGAAGAGATGTTCCGCCCGGTATCCGAGGTGTACGGTCTGCCCCAGGTCATCGCAGGGTTCGAGCCTCTGGATATCCTGATGGCATGCTATATGCTGTGCAAGCAGCTGCGCGACGGCCGCGCCGAGGTCGAGAACGAGTACACAAGGCTCGTGAGGCCGGAAGGCAACCCCAGGGCGCTGAAGCTCATGGAAGACACCTTCACCCCGGTGGACCGCCGCTGGAGGGGATTCCCGAACATCCCCAAGAGCGCCCTCGCCCTTAGGCCCAAGTTCGCCGACCACGACGCCACCAAGGTCCACGAGGATATCCTGGCCAAGACTCCCGAGGTCAAGGAGGAGGCCAACGGCTGCAGGTGCGGCGACGTGCTGAGAGGGCTGATAAAATCCGAGCAGTGCCCCATGTTCGGGAAGGTCTGCAAGCCCTCCAACCCAATGGGCCCCTGCATGGTCTCCATGGAAGGGAACTGCAGCATATCATACAGGCTAGGCTCCAAGAGGATTTGACATGGCTACCTCATTGATCACAGAGACCAAGATGTCCGTCCGCATACTAGTCGTGACGAACGATTCGACCGTATTCAGAAGCAAAGGCATCGACAGCGCGTTCAATATGTTCGGCGGGCGCGCCACCGAAGTGAAGAGCCTCGTAGCGCGTCTTGACCAGGCGGTCGACGGCGAAGGGAAGAAGCTCTGCGACGTCTCCTACGGCGTGATAACGACCAGATACGGCTTCGTCCCCGGCAACTACGTGATAGACAGTTATCCGCGCGTGATGGCGAACCGGAGGGAATACGAGTTCGTCGACGCGGCCAAGCATTTCGTTGATCAGGTGTCATATCTCTGCCGCCCGTTCGACAAGGTCATTTTCTGCATCCCCAAGGACATGTTCGCGATGTTCCTGGAGGCGGACGCCATCGAGGACGGCAAACTGATAGCCGTGACCTCCCCGGACTTCAGGGAGGAATGCGAGAAGCGCGGATGGACTTTCCTCGAGCGCAGAGGCGCCCGCGTAGGCTCGGAAAATGCCGACGAAATCGAGAGGCTGGTCAGGGAGATCTGCGCCGGGCGCTGATTTCTGTCCCGATCGTCAGAGCATGCTTTTCTCCAGGCTGAGGAGCTTTCTCTTGAGGGCTTCTCCGCCTGAGTAATTCCCTATCCCGCCCGAGGACGGAACGACCCTGTGGCACGGTATTATTATCGGCAGGGGGTTCGCGGCGCAAGAGGCCCCGACCTGGCGGTAAGCCCCCGGGTTCCCCACGGCTTCGGCTATGTCCTTGTAGGTGCGGGTCTCGCCGTACGGTATCTTTTCCAGCGCCTCCAGCACCGACCTCCGGAATCCGGTGAACCCGTAGTCGAGAGGGAGGTCGAACTCGCGCCTTCTGCCGCTCAGGTATTCGTCCAGCTGTCTGAACGCCTCTGATATGACCTCGGATTCTTTTGCATCCATGCTGGGAAGATTGGCGTTGGGGAGATACACTCCCGTCAGATTCCCGTCCCCGTCCTCGCTGATGCTCACCGTTCCGATCAGCGTCATTTTAGAGAAGATGCAACCGTAATCCATATGCCAGCGTGATTAGTCTGCGCGCGTATATTTGTTCCGTTCGCCGCCCGGCCGATCCGGGGCCGGATGGCAGCCAGAAGCCGCGGAGGGATCCCTCCGGAGAGCCTGGGGCAGGCGGTTCCGGACCGCATTCCGTCCAAGGTCCGATGCCGGGGTTACGGTTTAATATCCCGTCGCCAGTAGTCCGGGCATGGCTAGCGACGGCGCCTCCGGCAGCGAGGGAACGGTGGCATTGGATATATGGGGCGTGTGCGTCAGCCGCGACATATTCAGTTTCTACAGCGATTACTGCGGGGAAAGCGGCCGCCTGAAGGTGGGGCGCTATTACAAGGCCTGCTCGTTCATGTCCCAGTTCTGCGGGCGCAGCGGCCCGGAAATAACCCAGGAGGATATGGGACTCCTGAAAGCGGAAAGCGTGGTCCTGTCCACCGGGATAGCCCAGAGAGCGGCGCTGGCCGATTACAACAAGACTATACTCGGCAATCTGAGGGAATCGGGCTCGGAATGGCTTCTCATCGACGGCCGCACCGATTCCTACGGTCTGTGCGAGATAGCATACGAGGACAGAACCTGCGATTACATCTCGGCCAAATCCGCATACAGGTTCGGCATCGACGAGATCCTGCTGGAGAAGAACGTCCCCCATACCATGCGCAGAATAGAGGCGGAGGATCTGGAGGACAGATACGGGCAGATGATGGACGGCCTCGTGTCTTTCGTCAAGGAGAGGTATGGGGACAGGGTGATACTCAACTGCGCTTACGACGCCGAGTTTTTCCTGGACCGCGAAGGAAGCTCCAAGGAGTTCCTCAGGAGGGAGACGGCGGACAGGAACGCGTTCCTGGCCAGGTTCAACAGGGATTTCTGGAGGGCGACCGGATGCTACCGCATAGAATCTCCCATGTTCCAGATGGCGGACGTGTTCCACAAATGGGGACTCCTTCCGGTGCATTATCTGGAGGAGCACTACCGCTATCTGCTGTCCTGCATAGAGGCCATAGTCTCGGGCGCTGACGTCAGACGCCGGCTGGACGATCTGTACATGGATTACAGCGCTTCCTTCGCATCCATAAGGTCGGGCGAGATCCTGAGCGTGAACAACTCCTTGGAGCGCTATTCGGAGATGATGTCCGAGGGCCGGGAGGAGGAAGGGATAGGGCTCCTGGAGAGGATGATCGGCCAGGGCATCCCACAGGCCATGTCGGAGATGGGGAAGCTGTATGCGGAGGGGATCTTCGGTGAGAAAGATGCCGCCGAAGCCGAAAGGTGGATGAGGATGGCCATGGACGAAGGCTATTCCGCCGCCGCGTACGACCTCTTCGATATGCTGTGGGAGCACGGAGGCCCTGAGGATTGCGGAAAGATGCTGGCTCTGGTCGAAAGGCCCGCCGAGGAAGGGAACTGGATGGCCAAGCTCCGTCTGGGTAGGATGTACAGGTTCGGGAAAGGCGTTCCGAAGGATCTCGATAAGGCCTACATATGCATGAGGGACGTGGCCAAGAACAACAGGGTCCCGCCGATCAGGGAGGAGTATTTCGATTTCCTGTACAGCATGGGGGACAGGAGGTTCCACAGGGCGATGGCCGATTCCGTCCGCGTGCTTGCGATAAACGGCGCGCCGGGCTGCCAGGCCCGCTACGGTCTCTGCTAGTTCAAGGGCATCTGGATCGCCGATCCCGAGACCGGCCTGTACTGCATGGAGGAGGCCATGTCGGCGGGTTCCAGGGATGCCGCCCGCTATCTCGTCGATCTGTTTCCGAAAGGCGGCCGCCCGGACATCATGGCCAAGGCTATGAAGCTGATAGAGGAAGGCGCCGAGGAAGGGGATGCGCTGTGCATGCGCTACATGGCCGGCGCCCTTATGAAAGGCACCTATGTCAGCAAAGATCCGGAATCGGCGGAAAGGATGGCCAGAATGGCTATGGAATCCGGGGACAGAGAGTCCTTCGGCATGCTGATGTTCCTGCTCTGGGAGAAAGGCACCGAGGAATCCTGCGGAGAGGCTGTGCGGATCGCGGAGAAGGAAGCTTCGGAAGAGAATCCCGCTGCCTACTATTGGCTGGGAAGGGCGCTTTACAACGGCAAAGGCATTGAAAAAAACCATGATCGGGCCGAGATATATCTGAGGAAGGCGCTGAAGGGCAAGGTCAGAGGCTCAAGGCTGCTGCTTATAAAGCTTCTCTGGGCCAGAGGGACCCAGGAATCCTGCGCCGAGATGTGCCGGCTGGCGGCGCCTCTGGTCGAGATGGGGGATCCGGCGGCCATGGGATACGTCGGAAGGGCGTATCTTTACGGCAAAGGGGCGGACAAAGACCTTTCCGTGGCCCGCGATCTTCTAGATACCGCGGCCAAGAGCGATCCGGCTTGGAAAAGGGAGCTCATGATCGCGACGAAAGAGCTCCAAGGGTGAGGTCCGCAATCAGCCTGCGGCCTGCCGGCGCGGCAGATTCCGCACATGTTCGGATGCCGAAAAGCATCAGGGGTTATCCGGATCGCCCGAACAATCAAAGGTGCTGCAGAAAAAGAAGCCTGCGCGTGCGTATCAGATTGAATTTTTGATCCGGCGATCGGCATCATCGAGCATGGCATGGCGCTATGATTTCTATGATGGATGCGGTTGTCAAGGAATAGTTATTAATAATGTAGGATGATAGAGAAAAGAGGTTTGTTTTATGGATTTAATAGTAAAGGAGAAAGAAATCGCCAAAAGCATAGCGCTTGTGGTGCTGCTTCTGGCGGTTTCGGCGATTGCGGTATCGATGATACCGGAAGATTCCGATGCCGACGTGGTTGCATCCGGGTCTTGCGGCATCGACGTCACGTACAGTCTGGATGGCGGCGGCATCATGACGATACTGGGCGGAAGCAATGTTGCTGCCATGGAAAACTACAGCCAGACCGATAGCCCCCCGTGGTATGACATACGCGATCAGATAAAGAAAGCCGTCTTTGCCGGTACGTTCCATGAAAGAAATGTGGGCTGGAAGAATTGCGTAGGCAGCTATGCTTTCGCCGATTGCGTAAATCTTGAAGAAGTAGACTTTTCTGATGCCGAAAACCTCGATGTCATCGGAGAACACGCGTTTGACGGATGTGTCAGTCTCAGAACGGTTACGATGTCCAATGACATCCAGAACATAAAAGCTGGTGCCTTCAATGAGTGTCCGATCGAGGAGATGTATGTATCCGACAACGGCACTCTGCAGACTCACTGGAAGGGGATGAATCCTAATGACGTCCGTGAAATGTCAGGTCATGAGGTCATATTCGATGAGAACGGATATACCGTTGTTGATAGCGACATAAACTTCATCATTCATTTTTCAGTCAATCCTGAGGACGGCGGAGAACACATACCCCCGGTCGTCATTGAAGCGAACACAACAGCGACCATAACCGATAATATAATCACTCTGACCAATGTAAAAAATGGAAGTACCATCTCGGCTAAGACCATCGAAGCAAAAGCCAATGGCGGATTCGAGTTTTATAAGTGGAACAATGTATCAGACGGTCAGACAATAACCGAAACAACAACGATCGAAGCGCTGTTCGAAGAGATCCCGGAGTATTGCACTGTTACTTGGATGTCTCAGGACGGCACTGCCGCATTGGAAACCGACGAGAACGTGCCCTATGGAAGCGCGCCATCTTATGACTCTGAAGAACCTACGAAACCGAGCGACGCTCAGTACAATTATTCCTTCGCAGGATGGGCGGCCGAAGCTGACCAAGAGGCCGGAGTGCCTGTATCTCAGCTTGAAAATGTCACCAGAGACATCGCATATTATGCGGCGTTTTCCAAGACCCTGCGCTTCTTCGTCTACGAGAACGTACTGTATCTCGTGCTGGAGGACCGCGGCACCGTCTCCGCCTTCGGATACGACGGGGAGCCTGAATCCATTGCGATTCCGGATGTCGTGTACGGAGATGGCATTGAGTTCGTCCCCGTGTCCATAGCGGAGGGGGCCTTCGCCGATTGCGCCACCGTCACATCCGCAGAGATCGGAAGCACCGTCGCCGACATCGGCCTCGGAGCCTTCGACAGCCCATATCTGGGATCCATCGAGGTCTCCCCGGACAACGGAGCGTACTCCTCCGAAGAGGGGGTCCTCTTCGACAAGGGCCAGAGCGTCCTGCTGAGGTTCCCCGCCGCCAAGCAGAAGATGGTGATACCTGATGTGACCGAGATAGCTCCCGGAGCTTACAAGAACGTCGGAGCCGCTCTGAAGCAGGATTATGCGGGCGGCGACATCACATACTTCCGCTATGCGAAGATTCCGAGCACCGTCGTTTCGATCGGAGATGATGCCTTCCGCGGAAGCACGCTCGAATGCCTCAAGTTCTCTGGCGGCGAAGTTTCCATAGGCGATTACGTCTTCGCGGGATGCTATGCTCTCAACTACATCGTGTTCAACGCTGTCTTCGATGAAATCGGCACGGACATATTCGAAGGATGCACTTTCTATGATGAGAACGATGATCCGATGGATCTTGATGCCGCCATGGCCGGCCACAAGTTCACCTCAACGGTGCCCTGCCATCTTGATCTCTACATCCCGGGTGTCGGTGGCATCATCATAGACGGAGACGTGAAGTACAGGATCACTGCCAACGAGGGATCCAAGACCGTCGCCGCGGCCGGATTCGCCGCCGATGCCGTGTCCGATCTCGTAATCCCCGAGTCCATCAGCTACCTCGGATTCGAATGGGCCGTCTCCGAGATTGCCTTCAAGGCATTCTACGGCTGCCAGACTCTGGAGTCCGTGACCCTCGAAGGGGCTCCGGCCATCGTATCGTACGCCTTCTCCAGCTGCAAGGCCCTCGAAACCGTGGACCTCGGCGGCGCCTCCGTCCTGGGCACGAGCGCGTTCAGCGGATGCGTCTCCCTTTCCGCAATCAGCTTGGAGAACGTGGTCGAAGTAGGCAAGCACGCCTTCTTCAGCTGCAAGGCCCTGGCCTCCGCCGATCTGAGCGCCGCCGAGACCATCGGATACGGCGCGTTCACCGGAACCAGCCTGCAGGACGTCTCCTTCGGGGACGCCCTCGCCGAGGTCGATTCCAAGGCGTTCTACGGATACACCTTCCAGGATGCGGCCGGCACCAAGATCAAGGCCGACGCCGGAAACCTCAGGGGCAACACCTTCTCCGGCCAGGGCAAGGTCCTGGTCATGGAGGCCTGAGCCCGGAACCGCCTGGCATCCCCCGGCACAAACATCTTTCATGGCCTGGTCCGCAAAATCGTGAGCCGATGGCAGCCATCAGCGGCTACCGTTGTCCTCGGCGCTTGCGGGCCGGGCAATTTTTTCGGTGCCTGCCGATTCCAGTTTCAACACAGTATGGTGCTGCTGTTTTGCTGTTCTTCAGTATCTGTATGATGCATATCGCAGGTGTCGGCATCGTATAGATCAGGCGGCCAATAGATCTAGAGTACTGCCAGATCCGGCATCGTAAGCCGTTTGCTATCCAGAAGAAAGAAATCGGGAGGCCATCAGAATCATATGCTCCAAACGGAAGAGAACGTTTTCTGCGGCGGCAATATTTTCCGTCGTTTAAACCTCTTATAATGTTGCTTTTGGCAGAAGCTGTCCACGGCCTATATTTTTATTCGATGAGATATATTGACTATTCGGATTCGTATGCATGCAAATACAATCTATAAAGAGACAAAGACAATCGCAGCTCTCGCTGTGGCGATCCTCATGATTGTCACGGCCGCTGCTGTTGCATCGTCTTTGGAATCCGATGCGGCCACGACCTACACGGTCACGGTCAACACCGAGCAGATCAGCGGGCCACAATCAAATGAATATAATGTGGCCGAGGGAGGCAGCGTCTACGTCGACGCCAACGGCATTCTTCATGCCGGTGTCACTAAAATACACCCTCCTAAGCTTCCTGACCCCACAGAAGAATTCACATATGAGTTCTCCGGATGGAAATATGTGGATTCCGAAGGAGAAACCGTCGAAGTACCTGTATCTCCTGATAAAATAACTGTCAACAGCAATCTCACCATATTCGGAGAGATTGACGAAATAACCAAGCAGTATGCTGTCACAGCAGCATCTTCCAATAACGAGTACGGAACCGTCGAGTGGTACGATTCCGAGGGCACTCCCATAAACGGGATCAGCGTCAATGTCGACTATAATTCTGCCATTTATACCGAGGGCAACACCCTGTATGCGGGAGATTATTACGCCGTCGCTGACCCTGCAGCTATGACCATAGAGTATGCATATGCGTTCGACAGCTGGGACCTTGAAGAGGGTGTGTATCAGGTCACCGAAGCCCTGACTGTTACGGCCTCTTTCGTGATGGGTCCCGTCGAAATAGTGTATAACGGAGTCGTCTACGAGCTTCTGAGCCTTCAGGGAGATGTTAATGCGATCGGATTCATTCCTGAGGTCCAGTCCATAAATATCCCCGACAGCTTCTACTACGATGATTACGACATCGTCTGCACCCCTATCTCCGTCTCTGAAGAGGCTTTCATCGAATGCGAGATCGTCGACGAGGTTTTCATCGGAGCCAATGTGACAGAGATAGGCTACCATGCATTCGCCGCCCCGTGTTTCAAGAGCATAGATGTCTCCGATGATAATGAGGCATTTGCTTCCGACAGTGGGGTTCTCTACACCAAAGACAAAGCGGTTCTGATCCAGTTCCCTGCTTCCAAGCAGAGGCTGAACATACCTGAGACCGTGAAGGAGATCGCCTCCGGAGCGTTCCAGAATGCTGGAGCCGCCCTGAAGAGCGAGGATATTAGCAGCAATTACTTCCGCTATGTGCTGATCCCCGCAAATGTCGAGACCATCGGAGCCGACGCGTTCAGCGGAAGTACTCTCGAGTGCCTCAAGTTCTCCGGCTGCGATGTCTCCATAGGCGATTCCGCCTTTGCAAATTGCTCCGGCCTCAACTACATCGTGTTCAACGCGGTCTTCGATGAAATCGGCGATAACATATTCGAAGGATGCGCTTTCTACGATGAAAATGGAGCAGCAATGGCCCTCAACGACGCCATGGCCGGCCACAAGTTCACCGGAAAGGAGCCCTACCACCTTGACCTCTACATTCCGCCGGTTACCGGAACCATCGTCGATGGCGACGTGAAATACAGGATCACTGCCAACGAAGAATCCATGACCGTTACCGCGGTCTGCCTCGCCAAGGATGATGTTACTGAACTGGTCATACCCGATTCCATAACCTACCTCGGATTCGAATGGACCGTCACCGGAATCGCCTCCAAGGCCTTCGCCGGCAACAGCACCATAACCTCCGTCGAATCTGCGGTCAACGTCGGATACAGATCCTTCTCGGACTGCCCGAACCTCGCAAAAGTCAAGCTCAGTTCCGCGGTCAATTCCATCGGATCGTATGCATTCTGCAACTGCAAGAGCCTTACTACGGTGGAAAACAATGTCCTCTCCATAGGCGAGAGCGCGTTCAGCGGATGCAATGCCCTGTATGACATCAATCTGACAGAAGCGACGTCCATTGCCAAGCACGCTTTCTTCAACTGCAAGGAACTGCAATTCGTCCAGATGACAAACATCAAAACCATAGGATATGGCGCGTTCACCGGAACGAATCTGACCGAAGTAATTTTCGGTGACGATCTGTCGAGCGTCGACTCCAAGGCATTCTACGGATATACCTTCAAGGACGTGAGCGGCAACAAGATCAAGGCCAACGCCGAGAACCTGAGCGGCAACGAATTCTCTGGCGATGGCAAGGTTCTGACCATGAAATCCTGAGCCTCAAACCGCCGGGTTATTCCCGGCGCAAACCTTTTAATCACCATAGGCCGCTTTTATTTCCGCCGTCTCCCGAATCGCATGCGATTTATCGGATGCCGCATATTCTCTGCTATGATCATATGCGCCAGCCGCCGCACCGACATCCCTGCGTTCCATTCCCTGTGGATGATGAACCGCCTCCGCGCCGGCAGCGTTCTCGTCCGCAATCCTGTCTCGAGGAATGTAGTATACCGCATCGGGCTCACGAGAGACGACGTCGACTGCATAGTGTTCGTCACGAAGAATCCTGCGCCTATGATTCCTTATATGAAGGAGATAGGCTCCATGGGGCTGACATCCATTTTCCAGGTTACTCTGACGCCCTATGGCAGAGATCTGGAGCCCGGGGTCCCGTTCAAAGCCGATATCAGCGACGCATGCATCAGCTTGGCGGAGCGCATAGGAAGGGACAGGATGGCGTGGAGGTACGACCCGGTGATCTTCGGGCCCGGGAAGGACATCTCATACCATGAGAGGAAATTCGGGATGCTCTGCAGGGAAGCGTCCCAGTGGACCGACCGCTGCATCTTCAGTTTCGTGGATATGTACGGGAAGCTTCTGCCGCTGTCCGGATCCGGCGTGCTCCGCGCCGTATCGAGACAGGAGGAGGACGCGTTCATAAGAATGGCCGTCCGCACCGCCGAGGAATACGGGATATCGCTGACTGCGTGCTGCTCCCGCAGGGACCTGTCAGAATTCGGGATATATCCCCGCGGATGCCTGGACAGGGAAACGTTCGCTTCCCTCGGTATCCCGTATGAGACCGCCCAATCCAGGATCAGGGAGCGGTGCAGATGCGTGAAGAGCATCGACATAGGGGAATACGGGACCTGCGCCCACGGCTGCGTCTATTGCTATGCGGGGAGCCAGGGCCGGGGCAACGAAGGTACGAGGCTGTGCTGCTCCGATTCCGAGATGCTGTGGGGCGCCCTCATGCCTAGGGATACCGTAGTGGAGCTGAGAGGGCGCACGTCGTACCGCCTGGAGGATTACGGCCGTCAGGATTAATTACCGTCTCATGATGGCGTCCCCATGGATTTCGTTTCGGTCTTCCTCATAGCGGTCGGCCTGGCCATGGACGCCTTCGCCGTGTCCCTGTGCAAAGGCTTCGCGCTGAGGAAGGTCGCCGTCCGCGAGATGCTGATCGCCGGGCTGTGGTTCGGGGCGTTCCAGGCCGCCATGCCCATCGCAGGGTTCTGCCTCGGATCCTCGTTCTACGATCTGATCTCGGCTTACGACCATTGGGTGGCATTTCTGCTGCTGCTTCTGATCGGGGCGAACATGATCCGCGAGGCTCTTTCCGGCGGCGATGAGGGCAAAGACCCTGACATGAGCCCCAAAGCGATGCTGCCCCTTGCGGTCGCCACAAGCATAGACGCGCTGGCCGTCGGGATTTCTCTGTCCATGGAAGAGGCGGACGTGTTAGTTCCGGCGGCCGTCATAGGGGCGGTGACCCTGGCCATATCCGCCGCAGGGGTAAAATTGGGGAGCCTGTTCGGCGACAGATACGGAAGCGGCGCCGAAGCCGTCGGAGGGGCGATCCTCATCCTCATCGGGCTCAGGATCCTCCTCGACGGCCTCGGAATCATTTGATCTGGAGATATCTCTGGGCGTAATCTTCGATGACGTCCTCGATTTCGGGCTTCTCATCGAAGAAGTGCGCTTTCCTGACGTATTTCTCGAGCTTGTCCAGGGCCTTGTCGTCGCCGTTGTAGGACAGGATGTTCTCCAGATATTCCTCCAGCGAGGATTTCGTCTCGGAATCGCTGCGGCTGTGCATGAACGCGCCGTCCTTCCCGGTCAGATGCTTCATTATGCTGGCGGACAGTATCTCCAGGGCGCGGACGCCGTAGTTGTCGTCCTCAGCGTAGGTATCCGGCCTGTATTCGCTGAGGCTCTTGTATTCTTCGATCACCGCGTTCATGATGCTCTGCTCCTTGGAGTAGGCGACCGCCCTGTGGACAAGAGGCGGCATGACATCGTACATGGATTTGCGGTCGCTTTCGTCCATCTCCCTGAAGCTCTGCGCGAAGCAGGAGAATGCGGTGGCATACAGCAGGCCTTTGCAATCGCACTTCTGGCTGGAATCTATGAGGTCGCTGATGCGGTCGAGATAGCTGACGTAATCGAACTCGATGAATTCGCGCTCATCGTATATTATGAGGTCCGCCGCGCTCTTCCCTATTATGCAGATGTAAGCGTCGGTGTCCGGATCGATATGCGGGTCTTCCTCGCCCTTTTTTCCGTCGGAAAAGCCTGCCTTTAAATCTGCGAGCGCTTTCCCGTCTTCGCCCTCGTACATATAGGCCATGGCGCGAACCACGTGCGGGAAAACGCCGCCGTTCTCCTCGACATATGCCGACGCCATTCCCACGGCTTCTTTGGCCTTCCCGCCTTCGACGGCGTCCAGCACTTTCAAGTATTTTCCGCCCTCGTCGGTCTTGGGGTCCACCAGCGAGCGCAGATCCGATCTGTCGGCGTACAGGTTCCTTCCGCACTCTTGGCATGTGCATCTTCCGGATTCGTTTCTGTTGGTTTTGCCGCCGCAATAAGGACAGCATTCCATCATGAAATCCATAGACATGAGATTGTATGCTTGAATATTATAATTGTTGTCATGATTATTATATATTAGAATTTTTGAACCCATCCATTTCACCCCATAATCGCCGAGAATTCAGTCAGATCCCTGCGGTCTGCGGGGACGGCCGCGCGGAATCTGCTGCGGTCCAGCGCCTCTATATAATAAGGGCGGAGATCGAAGACCCTCTCGTAGCGCGGTCCCCCGTTTTCTTCGCGGACATAGAGCCATCTGAAGCCGTCGGTGGAGATCCCCGCCGGAATCCCGTATTCCCTCATGGATTCGGACATCCTCGCGGAAGCCTCCACCAAAGGCATGTTCATGGCCACATAGGAGAGCGCTATCCTGGATTCCCCTTCGACAGTGGCGCATCCGAGGTATTTCTTCCCGGAAGCCTCCATGAAAGGCTTCACCAGTATCCTGTATGTGGTGAAGGAGATGTCCTCCCTCCTGTGCCTCCCACGGATCCAGAGCCCGGATATGGCTTCGCCCGATCTGCGGGGGCCGAAGAAGCTGTCCATCTCCTCCAGGGCGCATGCGATAAGGTATTCCGCCGCATCAGGCTCCATGGTTGGGTCTACCGCAGGCGCGCTTATGAACGTTCATAAGGGGGAGGGATGCCCGAAAGTGCCTGCGGAAACTGGATATATCTGCGGACTGTTCTGTTTTCATGGATGATTCCGAGCTCTCCGATCCGTCGAACAGATTCAGCGAAAGGAAGGTGGCATTGGTTCTGATCGACCTCCAGAACAAGTTCGCGAAGACTTCGGAAGAGATGGAAACGGCGCTCGGGAAAAGGATCGGATTCATAAACGAGGTTTCGGCCGAATTCAGGAGGTCCGGGAATCCGGTCATCGCGGTGTTCTACGACGGCGAGGCATACTGCAGCGCCGGGATCGAGGATCCTGACGCCGCGGTGGAAGGTCTGGCCCTCGAAAAATCGGATATCATAGTGCATAAGACGCACATGAATTCGTTCAGGGATTCCGGCCTCGAGGAGGCGGTGAAGGCAGCGGGATGCTCGGGAGTGGTCCTCGCCGGCATGATAACGCACTGCTGCGTTCTTGCCACGTACTATGCCGCTTACGACCACGGCCTGGTGCCGTACATCCTGGAAGGCGGGACGGCGGCCGAAAGCGAGGAAATCATCTCCAAGGTCGAAAGTATCGCCAAGACTGTCGATCTGGACGAAATAAAAGGGAACGTCCACTTCCGCGGTTCCCGCCGAAGAGATTTCCTGTTTTATTTATCGAGGAAATCCAGGCCGCCTTCCCTGACCATGCGGCGGTAGAAAGCCGCGACCGCTTCCGAATGCGTCATCCCTGTTCCGGCGAGGATCTCTTCGGCGTCATGCAGCAGTATCGGATCCATGCGGACGTCCACCGCTGAATCGCGGAGTAGATTCGCGTTCCTGAGGCCCAGGCTCTCGTAGATGTCGGATATGAAGCGGTTGTAGCGGACGCCTCTCGAGCGCGCTGCATCCCGTATGAGCTCGGTGGTTCCGGAGCCGTATTGGGACGCTTTCTTGGTGCGGTGCGCCAGCAGAGGGAATCCCAGATCGGTTGCAACGGTTTTGAGGACGGCCTTCCTGTCATCCAGCGATCTCGGCCTGAGCTCTTCGGGATCCACTTTCCCGACGCATTCTATCACTTTGCCGTCCAGATAAGGGTAGAACAGTTTCTTTCTGAAGCTCTTTGCAATGGACAGCTCGCAGGGCATGGAGACCTTCATCATCCTCTCTATGCCCCAGTCCATCACTGCTCTGTATTCGGAATCGTCTTCGTTCACGGAGCTGGCGCATCCCCCGAAGTATTCGTCAGAGCCCTGGCCGGAGAGGACCGTCTTCTCTTCCGCCCGCCGGCAGACGCAGAAAAGCTGGAGGTCGTAGGAGATTGTGAAGGGATCCGACACTTTAGTGGCCAGGATGAATTCGCGTATGGTATCCTCTATGCTGTCCTCATCGATCCTGCATTGGACCCAGGGGAGGCCCAGTTTACCGGCCAATTCCTTTCCGGCGGCTACGTCGAACGATCCGTCAGTCCCGCAGGTGTAGCAGGTGACCGATCTGGCGTATTTCGATGCCAGCGCGGCCAGCAGCCCCGAATCCATGCCGCCTGAGAATGCTACGGCGACCTCTTTCCCTTCGCAGGATTTCCTTACGGCTTCTTCGATCGCTCTGCCGAGCTCTTCGTATTTCGACAATTGCATCTCCCTGTGTCAAAGCTTTAGGCGGATATCGTTTTGTCCGAAAGGCAGCCCGTGCCGTGGAATGCCCGGCAGCGGGACCGCCGATGTTCCATCCGCGTCCAGGCAGACCGTCCGGGGAAGTATTTTTAGATTTCACATCATGAAATCGTCTCCGTCAATGCGAGATGCGCGGAATATCAAGGCAGCATCGTCGTGAAACCGATGTGTATCCCGAAGTTCTCGCGCAGAACCGTCCTCAGTCCCACATTGATCATGCCGTGGGAGAGGATATTGGAATCCTCCAGCGTGACTGTATGCGTTGCCAGGGACAGCAGGAACATGTCGACCATCCCAGAAATTACGATGGCCAGCACGCCGGCTGTCCTGTCATCATGCCGATCGAAGCTTATCTTCAGGTGCTCGAACATCATATCTTCAAGGCAGGTTCTGTAGCGGATCGAGAAGTCCCGGTCGCCGTATTCTATCACCAAAGGAACGAGATATCTTTCGTTTTCGGCGAACAATTCCTGGAATTCCGGGATGAATTTCGAAAAATCCACGTTTCTGCCGCCGGTGCTGTCAAACAGGCGCTTCAGAAGGTCCATCTGGGTGTCTTTGATCGATTCCAGGATGGAGTCGACGTTTTTGAAATGGTAATAGAACGTGGATCTGTGCAATCCTGCGGCCTTGCAGATGCGGTCTATCGTGATCCTGCCGGATTCGCCTTTTTCGTAAAGGTTCCAATATGCGTCCTGTATGGCACGTTCGGTCTTCGCGCTCGCATTGACATATCTTCCCGTGAGCTCCCCTCCAAATTAAGACAATATAATCTGTTTTGTATTGTTTCTTTATATATAATATGCTATTGATTTATATAATAAAAATTAGATTTAAAAGGCGAGGAAATAAAATGGCTCTCAAGAATCTCTTTGGAAGAAACGGCGCATCTTCCGCCTGCGGCTCCGGAGACAAGAAAACATCTGCATGCGGCTCTGCCTGCGGCTCCGGAGACAAGAAAAACTGATTCAATGGCCTCCCTCGGGAGGCAGTTCCTTTCATGACATACTTCGCATTCCAATGGCACATCACAGAGGCCTGCGACCAGCGCTGCAAGCATTGCTACATCTACGCTCTCGGAAGCCGTGCAGAATTCAGAGAGATGTCCTTCGAGGATATGGCGAAGGTCATCGACAATATCAAGGCGTTCTGTTCCAAATCCGGCCGTGAGCCGTATCTCTATATAACAGGCGGGGACCCGATACTGCACCCCCGTTTCTGGGATCTTCTGGAGCTGCTGAAGAAGGACGGCATCCGCATAGCTTTGCTCGGCAATCCGTTCCATCTGACTCCTGAGGTCTGCGCCCGCATGAAGGGACTGGGCGTCGTGAAGTATCAGCTGTCGCTCGACGGTCTGAAGGAAACCCACGACAGAATAAGACAGCCCGGCTCATACGATTCCACCATGGCCGCCATCCCTATGCTCCGCGCGGCCGGCATAGATGTGGCAATCATGTCCACTGTGTCCAAATGGAATGTTTCGGAGATTCCATCGCTGGTGGACGAGGTCGTAGGGAACAAGGCGGATATATTCGCCTTCGCCCGCTACTGCCCTTCTCCGGCCGACAGGGATACGACATGCTCGCCCGCTGAATACAGGGATATGATGGACAAATGCTGGAAGAAGTATCTCCAATACGGGGACTGCGGCACAACGTTCAATCTCAAGGACCATCTATGGACTCTGTACCGTTACGAGGCAGGGGATTTCGATCCGGATGATTATCCTGACGACGGATACGTATATGACGGGTGCAACTGCGGGAATTCCCATCTGACCATACTTTCCGACGGCAGCGTATACGCCTGCAGAAGGATGGAGAGCAAAGTGGGCAATGCTCTGGAGGAGGATCTTTACGACCTCTTCACCGGGCCAAAGATGGATGCGTACAGGGTGTACGAGAACTTCGAGAAATGTTCCGGATGCGAGCTGCTGCGGTTCTGCCGCGGATGCCCGGCGGTCGCCAAAGGATACCACGGAAGCATGTATGCTCCCGACCCCCAGTGCTGGAAGGTGATTGGGATTGATGATGAAAGCAGTTAAAATCGGCGGAATCACCAAAGCGGAGGATATAGCGCTGGCTGATGTCCCCGTTCCGGGGACCGCTCCCGGATGGGTATTGGTGAAAGTACGTGCTTTCGGGCTGAACCATTCCGAGAAGATCCTCCGTCTGGAGGAAATCGCAGAGGATTACATCCAGAAACCTGTCATCCCGGGGATCGAATGCGTCGGAGAGATAGAGGATCCCTCAGACAGCCGTTTCTCCAAGGGGGACAGGGTCATCGCCATGATGGGCGGCATGGGCAGGAGCTTCGACGGGAGCTACGCCGAATATGCCGCGCTTCCGGCACACCATGTGTTCAGGACAGACTCCGATCTGCCGTGGGACGAACTCGCCGCAATACCTGAGACATACCTTACGGCGTGGGGGTCATTGTACGAGTGCCTCCATCTGAAGAAAGGGGAGACGCTGCTGATACGCGGGGCCACCTGCGCACTCGGGTATGCGGCCCTCGGATTGGCGAAAGCCGCCGGCTGCAGGGTCATAGCAACCACCCACAGAGAAAGCAAGCTGGCTCTTCTGGAGAAGGCGGACGAGGCGCTGCTCGATGACGGCAATCTCCGGGGCAGGGCGGAAGCCGACAAAGCCCTCGATCTGGTGGGTCCCAAGAGCCTTCTCGACACTCTCCGCTGCGTCAGGAAAGGAGGGATAGTATGCGATACCGGGATACTCGGGGGAGTGTACGCTCTCGACGGTTTCGATCCCGTCAAGGACATCCCCAACGGCGTATATCTCACGGGATATTTCAGCAACTATCCGTCGCAGGAAATCGTAGACGATATCTTCGCATTCCTGAAGGAGCACGATATCCGTCCGGAGTATGCCGAACGCTTCGGATTCTCCGACATCCGCGAGGCCTGCATCGCTCTGGACGAAGGAAAAACCAACGGAAAGATAGTCGTCGTACTCTGAACGGGTTGCGAAACGCTGATTGGATCTGGCTATTGAAAAATTTACGTGCATTTACGCATATTTTTCAAAGACGTTCCAAGCAATTAAAATCGCGCATGAAATCCAGGATGGACATTATGCGTATCCCGTTTTCAGTGTAGTGCTGCGGCGTGTCCGTATTCACGAGGATCATCTTTCCGAATCCGTCTCTGATGCGCAGAAGGGAGGCTTCTTCCTGCGCCAGTTTTCCAGGGTCATCGATGCCTTCGGCCACTTGTATGTAAATTCTCTCGGAAGATCTGTTGACCACGAAATCCGTCTCGAGGGTCACCGTCGTGTTCACTCCGTTTATCTGTTTGCGGTAGTCTATGCGCCCGGCATCAACGTTGTATCCTCTGCGGATGAGCTCGTTGTATACGGCGTTCTCTATCAGCACACGTATTTTCATCTCTCTGAAATCGAGGACGGAGTTCATGAGCCCGAGGTCTTCGAAGTAGTATTTCTGCTGCCCTCTGATGATTTTCCGCTCTCTGATGTCGTATCTCTTCGATTCGCTGAGCAGGAATGAGTCTCTGAAATACCCTATGTATCTGTCCAAGGTATTGCGGGATATTGTTTTCGGAGGATACGTATTGGCGATGTTGGTAGGGTTGGTAAGGCAGGCGCAGCATGAAGCCATGACTTCCAAAAGTCTCATCAGATCTCCTGAATCCTCGACTTTGCTGTGCTCTGCGATGTCCTTCGTGTACGTCTCCGAAAGGAGATCTTTGAGATACAGGTCTTTGGAAATGCGGTCTTCGAACGAAAGCACCAACGGCATGCCCCCGTGATGCAGATATTCGGTCCAGGCGTCTCTGATGTCCCCGCCGACTGCCGAGTAGTATTCCATGAATGAGAGGGGATGGACACGTATCTCTTGGCCCCTGTCGCGGAATCCTGAAAGTATATCCTTGGAGAGCATCTTCGAGTTGCTTCCTGTCACATAGAGGTCGCATTCGTCCATCAGACCGAGGAGCACATCATAGAAAGTCAGGCGGTTCTCTTCCGTCCTGACGTTCTCAGGCAGCGCTGGATTGTCCACGGGCACAGAGAACTGTATCTCGTCGATCACCACGTAGCATCTGCCTTTCTTCTCGGACAAAGATTCGCGAAGAAAGATGTCGAGCAGAATGGGGTTGCGGTACTTGGCATTAGAGATCCTGTCCAGTGCGAGATAGATTATGTTCTCGGCAGGAACGCCGTTTTCACGGAGCCATTCGGGGAAGAGCGTTCTGACCAGATAGGTTTTGCCGCATCTGCGGAGCCCGGTGATCACCTTGACGCGTCCGTTGTTCCTTGACGATATCAGTCTGCTCAGATAATCGGGGCGTTCGATCTCCATGAGACTCTCCGGAAATCTGTATCCAGTCTGGGTTAAAGATTCTATTGAAAAACTTACGTGTATTTACGCATATTTTTCAACCGAAATTCTCGGTTTCTTGTAGGTATATCTTTGAAGGTATGTTTTTATTTATAAACTCCAAAAGCTGATTTAAATACTCTTTATAAATGGAAGGCTTTTTATATTATACCTACAATATAGGTATGTGGCAGAAATCTTCT
>JAEEJP010000122.1 GCA_016281925.1 Methanomassiliicoccaceae archaeon | reverse complement strand
GCCTGCCATACCAGCTGAGCGGCGGGTTCTTCAGCATAGAGCTGGAGATCACCACGAAAGGCCGATGGCCCATCCTCTGGGGCTGCCATCAGATCAGATTTTTCGGCCGATAAATTGCATAGGGGGCAAAACATGGGTTTCAATAAATTGCATAGGTAAGTCTTTTTAAACAAACCAGCAGATTGCGCCGAAGATAAGCGCCCTTCCGAAACGCATGTTCAAAAGAAAAATCTACGATGCCTTGGTCAGATGGAAAAAAGAGGACTCCGGCAGATACGCCATTCTGATCGAGGGCGTGAGAAGGGTCGGAAAAAGCACCGTCGCGAAAGAATTCGCTGCAAAAGAATTCAGATCATATATGCTGATCGATTTCATGGAAGCGTCGGACACCGTGAAAAATATGTTCAATAAGTTCTCGGACGACCCCGGCCGTCTGTTCCGCCTCCTTTCCGGATATTATAATGTCCGCCTGTACGACCGTGAAAGCCTGATAATCTTCGATGAGGTGCAGGAATTCCCGCGCGCGCATCAGCTTGTGAAATACCTCATGGAATACGGGAAATATCCGATACTGGAGACAGGATCGCTGATCACGCTGAAAATGCATTCGAAAGCAATCTTGCCCTCGGAGGTCATGACCGTGCCCATGAACCCCATGGACTTCGAAGAATTCATGCGGGCTTGCGGAAAGGATTCCCAGCTTGACCTTATCGAAGAGGCCTTCCATAACAGGGAACCGATGGACGAATCCCTCCATGCCGATCTCATGGAAACGTTCCGCACATACATGATAACGGGCGGGATGCCCCAATCCGTATCCGCGCTGATAGAGACCAACAGCTTCCAGGAAGTCGAGAAAGCGAAGAAACTCATAGTGGATCTGTATCGCAATGACATCCGGAGAGAGAACGACAGGATTCTGGCGGAGCTGTTCGGCAGCATACCCTCTATGCTGAACAGAACCAGCAAAACGTTCTCCCCCGGGATGGTCAGGGAAGGAACGAAAACAGAGCGCTATTCGAAGCGGATATCATGGCTCTGCGGATCCAGAATGGTTAATCCCTGCTATTCCTGCGTCAATCCCGATCCGGCGGTCCGCCAGTTCGAAGACAGATCCAACCTGAAGATGTATTTCGTCGATACAGGGCTCCTCCTGACGATGATGCTTGAAGCCAACATCGCGGACCGCGGCGAAATATTCGGCGCCATCATAAAAGGGGAGCTGTCCATGAACAAGGGGATGCTGTTCGAGAACATAGTGGCCCAGACGCTCGTGGCTTCGGGAAGGAATCTGGATTTCTGCCTGTTCGACAGCGACGAATCGGACCGCAAGCAAGAGCTGGACTTCATCCTCGCGGACAGCGGCAGAATCGTGCCCATCGAAGTCAAATCCAGCCGCATCCGGCCGCATAAGTCTTTGGACCGCTTCATCAAGAAATATGGCGATAAAATAGACATGGGTTACATCGTCAGCACCAAAAATCTGATGGAATGGCCTGGGGTGATGAACATCCCCATTTACATGGCATGGCTTATACAATCGCATATCCCTTCGAAAGACGGTTTTGTCCCCTGCGATCACGATTCCTGATGGGACTGCGGATGCCGGGATCCATATCCGCCGATGCGCCGGGCATCATGAAAAGAATCGCGAAGTCCGGTTGACGCTTATACAAAGTTATTTATCTGAACTATTTATAGGGCGATTTATCGGGCTCTTAGCTTAGCCAGGTAGAGCGCTCGGCTCATAACCGAGTGGTCGCCGGTTCGAACCCGGCAGGGCCCACCACCCCCTTGTCCAGATCGTCATTTTGAAATCCTATGATTCCGGGTTTCCGACCGTTCCAAAGGCGTTGGCCCACGCGGTTTGGGCTCTCTCCGAGAGCGGGCCCAAACCGTTTGGGCCGTAAAGAGTTTCACTTGCGGTTGATCGTCTGGTTCCTCAATATCCTCTTGATCACCTGATTCTCACTGTTCCTGGCGTAGTATCCCTCGGTGGTCTTCGTCGAGGAATGGCCCATGGCCACGGAGACGTCCTCTATCCTGTTCCCGCTGTCCAGGAGCCTCTGGCCGAACGCCCTGCGCCCGGCCCTCAGCTGGAAGTGGACGCCCAGCTCCTGCTCCACACAGGACTTCATCCTGCAGAAGCCCTGCTGGGTGTAGAACTCGTTGGAGTTGTTCAGCGGAGGGAACATCGATCTCGATTCCTTGCCGAGCTCGGCGAGCTTCTTCGCCCTGGCGTCCAGATAGCGCTGGACGATGTCCTCGACGCCGTCCATCAGCAGGACGGACCTGGGCTCGCCGTACCTCCCTTCGCCCTTGACGTGGACCACATGGACGATCATGTGGCCGTCCATGAACGACACGTCATCGGCATACAGCTGGCGGGCCTCCTGCGAGCGCAGGCCGCAGCTCGTGCACAGGAGCACGACCACGCATCCGCGCAGGATGTGCCAGTCGTCCGTCCTGCGGGCGAGGTCTATCACGCGGTCGATGACCTCGTTCGAGATTGGCTCCTTTCTTCCGGTGTAGGCATGAGGCTTGAACACCCCTCCGAACATCCTGAACTCCTCCACTGCACGGTTGCCGAGCCACAGGAACAGCTGGTTGAGGATGCAGAGATCCTTGCTTATCGTGGAATCGCTGATTCCCGTGGAGCGTCTGAAGCCCACGTATGCGACGAGGTCCTCCGACGTTATTCTGCGTGCGTTGTTGCTGGACATCTTTCCTTCCTCGTAGAGACGAGTAACGTTTTTTGAGATTAGACGCAACTTTCTTGCTCTGTCTTTGAATGTTGATTCTTTCGTATGCGGCCTCAACATCTCGAGATACGCCTTTACATCGGCGGAAAACTGGTATCTTACCATTCTGTCACCGCCTACGCACTCTTTTGCTCCGGATGCGGGCCTTCTTCTTTCGATTCCCTGATTACGACTCTAACGCTGCTTTCTAAAACGACCTGGATGCTGGCACAATCCGCGCCCGCGTTTGCACCCATGCCGTTGCCGCGGTCTGCGGCTCCCGGGTTCAAATGCACTCCATTTCTTTGCATTTTAGCTCCCGCAAGTCCGTGCATCCTGGCACGACCTGCTTAATTGGTTTCGGCCCCGACGGTTTTCGAGGTCTGATTCAGCATCAGCACAGCGGTATATAATACTTATCAAATTGAATATTAAATAAGAAATGTGAAAAATGATATTATATGAAATGACTATTGTCCACCATGGAAGAACCCATGATGAAGGATCTGGAGATACTGGAGCGCAGCTGCAGCATCTATCTGGTCAGATACCTGCTGCATCACCCCCATCAGAGCCTGACCATGCTCATGTCTACGGAGGGAAAGAGCCTGAGCACGAAGAACCGCCGCTTAGACGAGCTTGGAGTGGCAGGTCTCATAGACATCTATCCCGAAGAGGGCGAGGACAAGCGCGTGAAGGGCTACTACGACCTCACCCCCATGGGCGTCGAAGTGGCGAAGCATCTGGACGCGATATACGATTTGATGAAATACCATCTATCAGGATGTAACGAGAACTACACAATATTCACAGATCCAGAAATCAAGAAGAAACTTGAAAAGAAGAAAAAAGAACAGAATGACCAAGGATGAGCGCCGTTAAGCGGCAGGATTATAGCTGCAGCTGCAAATGACCAGACGATTAACGTGGACTTCGAGCAGTACGATGATGACAGCCTGATAGAAGCTTACAGCGAAGTTCTGTCGGAGCTCAGAAAAAGGCGCATCATACGCTCGAAAAACGTTATCGGCGACCTTGGCGAGCACTTTGCCATAGAGTGTTACCGCAAGAACAAAAGTTTTCCTAACCTGTCCCTCCAGGACAAGGGAATGCAGCACATAGATGCCGTCAGCATCAAAGGCGCTAGCGAAATGAGACTTTTCCGAGTCGCGGTCTGAGAGAATCTTCGGGCAGATTCCCACTTCAGTAAAGGCGCTGGTTCAGACCCTGCTAAGGGCCTGCACCAGCATTTTAATAGACATGTTTCCGACCGTCAGGCGGCGGCGCGGTACAGGTGCCCGTCCCCTGCACCCACGTAAAGATAACCGGCAAGAGCCTCTGCGGTCGCCGGCAAACTCTTTCCGCTTTCATCGCAGAATGTGATCCCGTAGAACGCCTGGTCGCCAATGGAACTTACGAAACTTCCTATAGCTACACGGGTCAGATTTGTGCTCAGCCAGAACGCGCAATCGCCGACGGTCTCAACCGAATCGGGGATGACGACTTCCGCGAGGGACTGGCACAGCGGGAACGCGCACCTGCCGATGGACACCGCGGAGTCCGGGATGATGACGGAAGTCAGGGAATCGCATGCGTAGAACGCGTACCCTCCCACTGACCTCAGGGAATCCCCGAAGTCGACGGTTTCCAGCGCGGCACAGCGGGCGAAAGCCTTCATGCCTATCTCAGTTACGCACCCCAGATCTGCGGAGACCAGCTCTGCGACGCCATAGAAAGCCTTGGTGCCGATGTCATAGACTGGATAGTCCTTCCCTCCGTATGTCACAGAAGCCGGGACCGTCAGATGCGAGGCCGGCTCGGAGAAACCGACGAGAGTCACGTCCTCGTCTCCGGACCAGTCCAACTTGAACACCAGCCCGCCGGAGACGAACGTAATGCCGTCCGCCACGCGCTGGAGCACGCGGCAGCTCCCCTCGTACGCGTATCCGCTCAGGCTGGCCGCCGAGCAGCCGAGCGTGTTGCCTCTCTCGTCCAGGAGCCTTATCCCGTGGAACGCGTTCTCCCCGATGGAGGCAACGGAGTCCGGGATGGCCACTCTGGTCAGCGCAGTGCATCCGCTGAACGCGCTCTTCCCTATGGACGTTGCCGAGTCCGGGATTTCGGCGGAAGCCAGGGAATCGCACCCGAAGAAAGCATACGCCCCTATCTCCACGAGGGAACCGCCGAAGACCACGCTTTCCAGCGATTTGCAGCGGGCGAATGCCTTCATCCCTATCTCGGAAATATTGCCGAGTTCTATGGAGACCAGCCCTGAGAGTCCGTAGAAAGCCTTGGGACCTATGCCGGTAACCGTGTAGTTCTTGCCCCCGTAGGATACTTCCGCGGGAACCGTCAGAAGCGCCATCGGCTTGGTATAGCCGACAAGGATCACATCCGAGCCGACGAGCCGGTCCACCTTGAACACCAGCCCGTCAGAGACGAACGTGGAGCCGTCCACCACGCGCTGAAGCACGCCGCCGCTGCCTTCGTAGACATATCCACTGAGACCTTCCGGCGTATGAGGCAAACGATTCCCATACTCATTCTGGAACCTGATTCCGTAAAACGCGTTTTGCCCTATCGTGCTCACGGAGACCGGGATGTTTATGAATGCCATGGAGGTGCAGCCGGAGAACGCGACTCCCCCGATGGAAGTCACGGAATCGGGGATTGCGACGGAGGATAGGGACCTGCAGTTCTGGAACGTGTACCATCCAATGGAAGTCACGGAATCGGGGATTGCGACGGAGGCCAGGGATGTGCAACAGGAGAACGCACCCCGCCCGATGAAAGTCACGGAATCGGGGATTGCGACGGAGGAGAGGGAGGTGCATTCGTAGAACACATAGATTCCGATGGAAGTCACGGAATCGGGGATTGCGACGGAGGATAGGGACCTGCAGTTCTGGAACGCGTAGTCTCCGATGGACGTGACCGAGTCCCCGAGGTCTACGGAGGAGAGGGAGGTGCATGCGTCGAACGCGCGGTCCCCGATGGATGTTACCGATTCCGGGATAGAGATAGAGGAGAGGGAGGTGCAGCCGGCTAGCGCATAGTCTCCGATGGACGTGACCGAGTCCCCGAGGTCTACGGAGGATAGGGAGGTGCATTCGCAGAACACATAGCTTCCGATGGAAGTCACGGAATCGGGGATTGCGACGGAGGATAGGGAGGTGCATTCGCAGAACACATAGCTTCCGATGGAAGTCACGGAATCGGGGATTGCGACGGAGGATAGGGACCTGCAGTTCTGGAACGCGTAGTCTCCGATGGACGTTACCGAGCCCGGGATGGATACGGTTTCCAGTTCGGTGAGGCCGTAGAATGCCCTGGGGCCTATGACGGAGACCGTATAATCCCTTCCCTCATAGGATACCGCAACGGGGACCGCCAGATGCGCCATCGGCTCGGAATGGCCGACCAAAGTCACAACCTCGGCGTCTGGCTGCTCCAGCTTGAACCGGAGCCCGTCAGAAACGAATGTGAAATCAACTACCACGCGCTTCATCACCCCGCCGCTGCCTTCGTAGGCGTATCCTCTGAGGCCTTCCGGCGTATGAGGGAGATCTTTCCCGCCCTCGTCCAGGAACCTGATCCCGTAGAACGCGTTATCTCTGATAGAGGCCACAGAGCCCGGGATGTTTATGGATGCCAGGGAAGTGCAGTCTCTGAACGCGTATCCTCCGATGGAGGTGACCGAATCAGGGATGGCGACGGAGGCCAGGGAGGTGCAGCGACTGAACACATAGGATCCAATGGAAGTCACGGAATCGGGGATGGCGACGGAGGCCAGGGAGGTGCAGCCGCTGAACGCAGAATCCCCGATGGAGGTGACCGAATCGGGGATGGCGACGGAGGCCAGCGACTGACAATCGGCAAACACGTATACATCAAGAGAAGTCAATGAGCCGGGGATGGTGACGGACTCCAAGCTTATGCAAGACGTAAATGCTTCGGACCCGATGGAGGTCACGGAATCGGGGATGGTGACGGAGGCCAGCGATTGGCAATTCCAGAACGCAGCCGGTCCGATGGAGGTCACGGAGCCGGGAATGGTGACAGACTCCAGCGATGAGCACTCGGCAAACGCGCAACACCCGATGTACGTCATCCCGTACTCTATCGTCGCCGTCTTGACTAGGCCTGGAAAATGAAGATTTACTTCGAACTCGTCGTAATCATACATGGGTCCAGACCCTGATATGGTCAGGTTCCCTTCATCATCAAGGGCCCATGCGAGATTGTCTCCGCATTTTCCGGATGAAACGGCTCCCGAATCTTCTGACATCGATAGCATAAGGGTAGCCGCGAGAGCGAAAACCAACACCATCGCAACGAAAACGAACCGACTCTCCTAAATTTGAGAGAACGTAGCTTTGGTTGACGGATTCATAAAAAACAATCATTACAAACCATATAAGATAATTACCTCATACAACTCTGTTTCATTACATTTCAACTCTAACTCCCGATTTTTACGGAATAAGTCAATCGACTGAGTGGAAATAGGCCGAGGGCCAGATCCTCCTCGATTCTCCTGACATTCGCGGGCAGCAGCTGGTTCATAACTCTGCTCTGGGTGGTGACGGACACCATGGAGCTGTACTCGAACAGGATGTCCTGTGGCGTGTATTTGGACGTCATCCCCCTGTCGGCGATCCACGTCTCCATGGTCATGTACATCCTGAGCGAAATGAATGTCACGAGGTTGAACCCCATGATAGAAAGGTTGTCCCTCAGGTACGTGCTATCCGCCGACATGACGTTCTTCGCCGAGTCATTGCATTCCTCGACGGAGCACCTCATCTTGAACATTGTGTAAAGCTGCCTCGGGTCCTCGTTCAGGTTGGTGACGAGGATCAGGTTGCCGGCCTTCGACGGGTCGCCGCTGAGATCGTATTGCCCGCATTCCGTGAAAGCGGGCCCGCCGCACTCGTGCGGGGCCCCGCGATCCATCAGCTCCGTAAGCTCCTGGTTCCTCAGCCTCTGGTTCTCGAACCTGTACGCGTTATACCCGAACCCTCCGCCGGCGGAATAGAGGACGGAGTCGCCCCTGAACGTGAACCCTTTGGACCCGTCGATCGTGACGGAATTGTACAGCGGCGAGTTCCTCCTTACCGGTATGACGAAGCCGTATCCCGCGGAATGCAGCTCGTCCATGACCTCCGCGGAGAAGTAGCCCCTGTCCATGACGAGGATGCAGTCCCTGCCGAGGTTCATCTCGCCGATCATGCCCACTATGGAACCCTCCTTCACGTTGCCGGCCTGGGTCTTAAGGGCCTGAGGAAGCTTGTCCTCCAAGCCACAGATGACCGCGATGTTGAACTGTCCGCAGGACAGCCTGAAGCGGTTGTACCCCTTCTTGACAAGAAAGGCGCGGCCCTTGCTGAAGCATACCGTCAGGTCCACCGCCATGCTCTTCCCGGGGGTCCGGAGGGATTCGAAGAACCTGTTCTGGGCGTCCACGGCGCCGCCCGCCAGCCTCAGGGAACCGGACAGCGCGTCCGGGTCTGCGTGCGCGTTCAAGCACATCAGATTGTCCTGCGTCGCGAACCATCTGCCGGCCTGGCACAGCCTGCCCCTCCCAGACAGCCTGGCCATCGCGAGCATGAGTAGGTCGTCGCACGTCCTCGGGAAGCACTCCCTCAGATTGTCGATGAAGTCGGAGCAGGCCTTCCTGAACACCGCCATCGCGCCCTTGATGCGGTAGTCCATGACCTCTTCCTGCCTCTTCCGATACCTGTCAGCATCGATCATCGCCGCTTCTAGGGCCTTCGGATTCATCCGCTCCACGTCTATGCTGGAGGACACCACAAGGTTCCCGGGCGGCTCGAGGATGCCTATGTACTCCGTCAGCTTCTTGCGCTTCCTGGTCTCGGGCATCCACTTGGTGGATGCCCAGTAGACGTAATGTCTCCCGCCGTTCTTCTCAACGGTGAGCCCTCTGCTGCCTTTCTCCCTCATTTTTTGCAGCCATTCTACGGCCCAGCCGTCAGGCTCTCTTCCCATATATTCCGTATTACGGAATAACTATTTAATATCTTAGTTTGACCATAGCCAGACGTCAAAAAGATCACTCAAAACTTATTCCGTATTCCAAAAAAACCGGGAGTTAGAGTTATAATTACTTTTTACCCAACGTTCACCATTTTTCAACCCTGAGAAAAAGTCCTCTGAATAACAACATATGTGGACATTTTCCCTAAGATTACCAAGAAAACTGCCAAAACCATCGAGATTCTTACAAGCTTTTATCCTATCAAATTCAGATATTTCAGTAGAAGACATGATTTCTTTTTTGAATACTTCAAAATCTCTCCCAGAGAATTTCTCACGGCTTTCTTTAATCCATTTACGTATGTCGACCTCCTTCGGATCCATGGTTAGACATGTTGCCCTGCGGTACATCATCCCCGTGGAATCGATTGAATCGACAATGTACTGCAATTCCGAAATATACCTGAATACGACCTCTGGAGGTTTTTGTAAGTAAGTATCATGATAATAACGAGCAAAATCCTCAGAATATGTATTATTGAATATTTTGTCCTAAGAAGGAGGATTTTCATGATAACGAGAAAAGCAATCGGTAACCTTCTTCAAATTCTAAAGAAATGAGCAGGCCTTTTCGTGATCACGAGCGAGTCTGCGTATCGCTTTTTTAAACCTTATCGAATCGCCTTCCATAAAACCGAACCTATTCGAAATAATAAGAGAACTATGCATTGTCCAAAAAAACGCCGTAAATATGATTAGTTGAAACTCAAGCAGCATTTCCGATTAGCATTGAAAGGCTTCCCTCTGCTTTCTAAGAAAAAACTCATCAGGCTCTTGAAAAGGCCCATCCATGACTAAATCGCATCCGCTAAAAAGAGATAATTCGAGCGTGGATACCGCGAAAGGAATCATGGAAGCAAAGTCTGAAAAAGTAAGGTTCTCGCTCTTCAGATTGTCCTTGAATTTGAGATACACCGTCTTCACCTGCTCGAAGTAATCTGCCATCGCGAACACCGGATTGTCCTGAATGTACCTAACATAACTGCCGACTGAATCGCCAGCGCCCTCATATGTCCTGAGGAGCACCCCGCACTCCCGGCAGACGCGCACCTTGTACTGACGGTGGATGCCGACGAGGCGGATCCTGTTGCGGGCGACGCCGCCCCAGTAGCGTACGCGGGTCTCCTTGGACAGGCGGCCCTCCGTCCACTTCTCCCAGTCGATATCATCGACAAGGCCGCACATCCTGCCCTTCCCATGGGACTAGTCTTCATAATCCCTTTCAGAGAACCCGGCTCCGGGGGATTTAATCCCCGGGACCATGTGGTCCAGGAGGTCCAGGTCCCAGTCCACGTCACCGGGGTCGCGTTCGACCAGCCCGAGGCCCATGTGCGTTGAAAGATAAGCCGCAGTGTGGCGGATGCTCCTGATGCGCTCCCTGGGATGGACTTTCTTTATGATCCAGCCGGGGTTCTCTTTCAGGAACTTCTTGGTCTTTAGGAATCCGTAGCAGAGCACGTGGAAATGGGGGGACAGCTCCCAGAAGTCCTCCCTCTGGCGCCAGGGGTGGAACACCGTCATCCCCGCCTTGCCGCCTATCGACATGATAGTGTCATCCACGTACCTCTGAAGGGTATCGAAGTCCTCATAGGTCTGCATCATGCACTTGGCAAGCTCCTGAGGGGGAGACACGACCCAGTGCCCTATCTGGCCGACGCCGACGCCCTGCTTCTCGTTCAGCCTCTGGTACACGAGGAGCTGCCTCTCGATCATGACACCGTGCTTGAGCGCCGTGTCGTTCATGCAATTTGGACAATGGAGCGACCAGCAGTGGTGACGCTTCCCCTTAATGAAGTGCTCCGGGTGATCCGGGCACATGGTGAAAACGATGGATCCAGAGGGGGAACGTATGAAGCCGCACCCCTTTTCGTCAGGGCGATGCAGGTCATGGGCGGGCATGGACCATGTGACGAACTCATGAGGCCTCGGCTCGAATGAAATCGTCTCCCCGTCCTTTCCTGAGAACTCCCCCCTGCCTTCCTGAACCTCGTCGAAAACGTCCCATACGTCCCTCCCGACCTGCTGCGCAAGTCTAAGGTACTCTATGGCAGGATACCTGGGGTCCTCCACAGGAAGATTCTTCACGAAGCGAGTCACCGGGTGCTCGGCAAGGGCGGCCTGCTCCGCGAGGCCCTGGCGCTCGTAGTACTCGAAACGCCTCTGAACAGAATGGACTCTCTGGGACTCTACCCTGAGATCGGAAGAAACTACATCGAACATAGAATTAGGGGGCGTTCGACGGGTGCGGTAAGCGGCGCTACGCGCCGTTGGAAAGGCGGCCGGCGCCCGCCTGGGCTGCGCCAGGCGGCGGTCGCGCGGCCTTTTTTAGGCTCGCTCGCCCGTGTCCTCGGCAAGCCTCGGCCACGAAGCGCCGACGGTCGCTTCGCTCCCGTCGGATGCGAGCATGGGAATCCCCCGAGGTCGGTGGTTCCTAGGATTGCTCCGGCTCCGCCGTCGCAGGGATTAGATCGCCGCACCCGTCGAACGATAAGATGGGTGGAAAATGATTACGAGATTCCTGTAAGGTTATGATTAGCCTCCGATGAAGAAAGAGATGGACATCTCCCCTTGTATTCAGAGATGACCCTCTTCGCTTCTTCGAAATCAAGCTCCTGTTCAGGAACGTCTATCCCCTCCAGAAGATCGCTGAGTTTAACCATGAACGTGCCGAACCTCCTCAGTAGGTTCTTGTCCACCGGCATTCTAACGTATTTCCCGTCTACAAGAAACGTAATTCTTGGAATTGAGTCCAGATACGTTCCTCTGTCCTTGTCGAAGGGCGACACCATCCTGAGGGCCATGAACAAATGGCCTTCTCTGAATGACAGTACGGTGTCTCTACGGGACCTGCTCTTAGAACCCTTGCTAGGGTTGCTTTTGTTGGATTCTGACTGTTGCATTTTGTCACCTCGTTCGAGAAGAGAGACAGGCCTCCGGACCGTCGAAACCGGAACCTGATGCGATGGATATCACACCATGCGTGTGGTGGCCCACACATTCGTTCGATGTCCCTCTCCAGTGCCCGAACGGTTTCTATCCACGGAAATCAGGGAGCTGTAAAATGCGACGTGAAGAAGGCTGGGTGGCATACTTGCCAACTCGGCAGGGCCCACCACTTCCTTATACTGACCGCTGACTCCATATTCCTTTGTCATAGACCCTGGATTTTTGGCGCAGGGCAACGCCGATGGTCCCCTGCTACCAGATGTCGATGCGTTGGACGCAAGGGACACTTTCATCGCAGGTCTGTCAAAGCCGCCTCGATGTCGTGCGCCCGGCAGGGAGCGATGGATGGCGTCCCGCACATCGCGGAACCGGATAATCGTCCTCCCCTCCGATAAGTCATGCCGCCTGTTTTAATAATAGAGGGGCCCTCAGGACCGATCATGGATCGGTGCGACCCGGACCGCGTCATGGAGACGCTGAAGGAGGGCAACAAAAGATACGTGAGAAGCGGCGCTTTCTCGGGGGATGTGTCGCATACGGCCAGGGTCCGCGCCGCCGATGAGGGACAGCGTCCCTTCGCGGCCGTCGTCTCCTGCTCCGATTCCCGCGTGATACCGGAGGCGGTCTTCTCCGCCGGGATCGGCGACCTGTTCGTGATCCGCTCCGCCGGGAACATCGTCGACGGGTGCACCCTCGGCAGCCTGGAGTACGCCGTGGGACACATGGGAGTGAGGGTAGTGGTAGTCATGGGCCACACCCGCTGCGGCGCCATAGCAGAGGCCCTGAAAGGATTGCATGAGGGGCACTCCATAGAGATCATAAACAGCATCCGCGCCTGCATCGGCGACGAGAAGGATCCCGCGGAGGCTTCGAGGCTGAACGTCCTCAACAGCGTCCGCCTGATATCCGAAGAACTCTCTGAAAGGCACGACGTCATCGTAGCCGGTGCCATATACGACGTCCGCGACGGCACGGTGGAGTTCCTGGAAGAGCGATCCCCATCGTTCCTGAACGGCCTCTGATGGCACGCATCCATTCATCGCTCCCCTAGCGGCCGGTCCAGAAGACTGGCGTGACGCAGCCTGCCAGGCAGATCTGCAGCATAAGAATCCGTAGACAAGACGGTCTGCGCAGCTCGGCATAGCGTCCGGAAATGCGGATGGACAGATCTCCCAGGAGTTCCGTCCGGCCAGTCGCATGGGAAAGGCTCTTTGATTGGAAGTTCAGGTGCATGATTTGCTGTCAGGAACGCCGGATTCCTTCGGAAGCCTGACGTACTGCTCCATGGGGACGGCCCTTCCGCTGCGCCTCATGCCGGCGATGGTATTCACGGCGCCGGAACGGTCCTTTCCGGTCAGGAGGCGGACGGGGATGCCATCCTGGTCCGCTTCACCTAAATGGACGCGCATCGGAACATGACCTTCTCGAAACGGAACATCTCGCCCTCATCGTCCGGGCTGTTCGGGTCGCGATGGCGGCTGTGGAAGAACGCCGTGATATGGAAGCCGCATCTGTTCACGTAGAAGTGTATGTTCCGCTTCTCGAAAAAGGGGGTGCAGGTCTCCCACACCCTCACCTGAGGGTACGCCCGCTCGATGGCGCGCCATGCCTCGTACCCGATGCCCTTGCTGTGCTCCTCGGGGGAGACGAACAGGATCTGCAGGTCGCCTCTGTCGCCGGTCACGGACACTATGGCGCCGCCGACGGGCCTCCCGTCTTTCATGATCCTGTATGCCGCCCCGCCGTCGATGGACCTCTCGATGGTCTCCCTCGAGATTATCTCGCCAGGCTCCTCGAAGTGGTCGTCCCTGGGGCCAAACTCCTCGGTGGCGCCGTATCTGAAGGCTTCCTGGTTGTCCCTTATGAACCGCTCGCGGTCGGCCTCTTCCAACGGCTCCAGAACAATCGTCATGATGACTCTCTGCAGGACTCAACCGTACGATATAGGTTTGCATAAAACATCGCATCGCTTACCGAAGGCCGTCGGCTGCCTTCTGAGGAAGCACTCGCCAGGCTCCGGGAGGGCCGTCCATGACGAGGCCGCATCCGCTGGAGATTGTCACGCCCTTCGTTCGTGAACTGAAGACCTTAGCTCTTGGCCCTGCCATTTCGTACCGCCATCCCTCAGGTACGAAACAGGATCGCCGCAGACGCTAAAACCCGCAGTCCCTCCAAGCCGGTTTTATACCGCCGAACCTATGGAAGGCGCATGGAAGACTGGATGCGGCGCCTGAAGGAAGGATGGGTCGGAATCTGCGACCGGGACATCGACGGCTACAACCGCGCCCTGCTGGCGTGCGCGGAGAAGCTGTCCCTCTTCAACTCCCCCCAGACCGGCCTCGAGGAAAGGGACAGGATCATGGAGTCCCTGATCGGCGCCGGGCTCCAGGAAAGGACGAGAGTGCTGGCCCCGTTCAGATGCGACCTGGGCTTCAACATAAAGCTTGGCAAAAACGTCCTGGTCAACTACAACTGCACCTTCCTGGACACCGCGGAGATCTCGGTCGGCGACAACACGATGATAGGCCCGGACTGCCCCATAGTGACCGCGGTGCATCCCATCGACCCGATGGACACGAGGGACAGGAAGGTCTAGGGCTGCCCGATTCGCATAGGTAACGACGTCTGGCTGTGCGCGAACGTCACCGTAGTGCCGGGAGTCACCATAGGGGACGGCTCCGTGGTCGGCGCCGGATCGGTGGTGACCAAAGACGTCCCGCCCGGGACGGTTGTCGCCGGGAACCCCGCGAAGATCATAAAGAGATGCCAGGGCGGATCCTGACTCGCTCAGGCCCTGCCCCTCTTTCTCAGAACGGCCCCCATGAACCTGACCTCTGCGAAAGCCATGGATTTTTACTTACTCCGCCGCGGAGAAGCCCGGCGAGACCGGGACAGCGCAGCAGAATGCGACGCGTCATCCGTCCAGATCAGAGAGCATATCGTAGGCCGTGTCATATCCGGCATTCGCGGAGCGCTTGAGCCATCTGACGGCCTCGTCCTTGTTCTTTTCGAAATCCTTTGCCAGAAGGATCTTCGCGACGTTGTACATAGCCTCCGGGACGCCCTGCTCAGCCGAGAGAAGAAACAGTCTGAGCGCCTCGTCGAGGTCCGGTTCGGTCCCTCTGCCGGACCAGTACATGAAGCCCAGAGTAAACTGCGAGATGGCATCTCCGTGCTCCGAGGCGACTGCCAGATAGCGCAAAGCGCGGCCGAGATCCTGCGGCACGTTCATGCCGTAATAGAACTCTTTCCCGAGGAATGCGCACATCTCCGGGTCGCCTTCCTCGCACAGCCGTATGCATGCATTCAATTTCTCTTCCATCGTGGGTTCCATCGTCAGAGGGCTCCTTTGTCTGTCCGAATGCTGTACTCGATGCGTTCTTATAAAATTCGCCTCTTTTCTTCTCTTCGATTGATTTCCCGAACCGCCGCGGGCGGCATGGCCCCGCCGGATCGACGAACTGCTCCGGGCCCCGGGATCGATCCAGGAACTGGGACAGCCACCGGCCCATGGTTTCCTTTGTCCCCTGATGGATCGGCCTTGCCGACAGCCTGAGGTACTGCTTCCTGACCTTCATGATGCTGTTGTCGTCGTCGATCTCCCTGAGGATGTGGTTCACGCCTTCCGGGGCATAGCATGTCGCTGACGGGACATCTCTGATCGACTCTAAAGAACGGAAGTCCGCGGAAAGGTCGGCGGTGCCGGTGATCGCAAGCATGGGCTTTCCGAAGGCCCTCAGCATCCCCGCGTAATCTTCCGATGTGTAGGACAGATGCTCCCTGATCCACTTGGCGCTCATCTTCACGCCCTGGAAGCGTATGGTATCCTCTTCGGTGCTCAGGCACCTTACGAACAGCTCGTCCTGCCTGGCGTCCGTCTTCTCTTTGGATGCCGCCCGGCGGAGAATCGCGCCGACGATACCCTTCCTCTCTTCGGACTGCTCGCCGGCCAGCCTGCTCTGATAGCGGAGGGCGTCCTTCAGACATGTCGCAGCCCCTCCGAGAAGCATGAGGCCGGCGACATCCTCCTTCTGGGACAGCAGCGTCGCGATCATCGCCCCTTCCGAATGGCCGCACACTATGACTCTGCCGGCATCCACGTACGGAAGGGCCTTGACGTATTCGGTCACGGAAACGGCGTCGCCCACGAAATCGCTCAGGCCGGCGCTGCTGAAATCCCCGGACGAGGCGTGCGTCCCCCGCTTGTCGTAGCGGATGGTGACGAATCCCTCTTCCACGAAAAGATCCGAAAGATCGCGGTATATGTTCATCCTGCTTCCGGGGCCGTTCCCGTCGCGGTCCAGCTTGCCGGTGCCCATGATTATCACGACTGCCGGGCTCTTCCCCTCTTTGCTCCCGTACGCAATCGTCGCGCCCAGCGATGCGGCGCCGGGCACAGTAACCTTTTCCTCGTTCGCTGACATCCTCATCATCCTCCGCAGGCGCCGAAATGAATGAGACGCTCCTCAGCCTTTCCCCGTCCTGGGATCCGAGATATCTGCCCAGCAGGGCGGCGTATTCCCCCAGGAATGCATCGAATCTCTCGTCAGACAGCCGGAGCATGCAGGTCCTGAGACAGAGCCTGTCCCTGACCGGATCATCCCCGGAATACCGCTCGAATCTGCCGTACAGAGACATGAGGAACTGATAGGAAGCGTCGGCGATGTCCCCGGTCTCGGCGGACCACCTTTCCAGATTCAGAGCCAGCAGCCTCTCGACGCTGCCTCTGACCTTTCTCACTTCTTTGACGCGCAGTATCCCCTCCTCGACCAGACGGCCGATATGGCGGTAGAGCGTGGGGACAGGGATGTCTCCGAGACTTTCTGATATCTGTTTGGCGGTCGCGTCCCCATACAGCTGGAGATGCTGCACTATCCTCAGTCTGACGGGATTGGACAGGATTTCGGAGAGCCTCACATTCCACACCTTTATTGTTTTTGATTATATTATCAATAATGATAATAATAGTATATACGGTTTTCCGGACGGAAACATATCTTTCGGAAAATGGGGAGGAGACCCTCCCCTGGCAAATCGTTTATGCGGCCAGATAAAGGACGCTGGACGATCCAGAGAACCCATGGCCGCGAAGGTTTTCGGCGGCGGCGCTGACCCTGGTTCCGGACGCATCCTTGAAAACGAAACCGCCGAAAGCGCCGGTTCCGATCGATTGAAGCATAAATGGCGCATCCAAATTGTCCACATTGCGACAGCCATAGAACGCATAAGCGCCGATTGATTTGAGCGAGTCCCCCAGATCGATGCCCTCCAAAGAAACGCAATTTGAGAATGCTTTGATGCCGACGGAAACGACGGAACCCAGATCAACCGACGTCAGCGTGGAGCAGCCATAGAACGCCTTGTCACCTACCGAACTCACGGAGTACACTTTGCCGCCATAGGAGACTTCGGATGGCACGGTCAGAGAAGTGATCGGAGCGATGTATCCGGTCAAAGTTGCTGATGATCCGGATACTGAATACGTAAGGCCCCCGCGGGTGAATGTGCCGTCGAAGTCTGTCTTCAAAACGCGTTCGGCACCGCAGAAGATCTTTCCGGCGATGGATTCAGCGTCATGAGAAAGGATCTTATCGCCGTCCATGAGCTTCAGAGATCCGAGCGCATGAAGACGCACGTCCATCAGGGATGAGGGGACATCAAGGACCTCTATAGCTGGACAGCTGTAGAAGGCATAATAGCTGATCGCTTCAAGGGAGCTTCCGAGACGGACTTCCTTCAATGATCTGCACATGGCGAAAGCTTTCATGTCTATTTCCCTGACCGACCCCAGATCTACGGAAACCAACGAATCGTCATGGAAGAAAGCCTTGGATCCGACGGAAACTACCTTGAGATCGGTTCCCTTGAATGCCACATCAGACGGAACCTCGAGCGAAACACGGGGCTCGGTGCATCCTATCAGAGATGCCTCGCGGAAAGCGGCGGATGTGACCTCATACATAAGGCCGCCGACTTCGAAGGCATCTCCGTCTGAAAGCCCAGCGGGATAAAGCTTCCCGCCGGAGCCGATGAAGGTCTTTCCGGCAAGATTCTCCGCGGTAACATCCAAAACCGCAGAGCCCTCATAGAATCTCACGCCATGGAACGCGTTTTCGCCTATGGATTTCAAGGTACTCGGGAACGACACGCCGCTCAGAGCCTTGCATCCGCTGAAAGCGCTCTTGCTTATGGATTCGACGCCTTCCTCGATTGCTAGACCCCTGAGATTGGCGCAGCCGTAGAAAGCATAGGCTCCCATCTCCAAACCGCCCGGGATGGTCAGAGACACAATGCCGTTGCAATAGGGGAAAGCCTTGAATCCGACGGACGCCACGGTCGAGAGATCGATGGAAGCCACTTTATTGTTCTTGTAGAACGAATTGGTGCCCAAAATCGCTCCGCTGCCGGTGAAGCTTATCGATTCCATGCCTTTGCAAGCGCTGAATGCGCTGGTGCCTACTATGACATCGTCGCCGGGGATGTCCAGGGATTTCAGAGACGAGCAGCCGTAGAAAGCATATGGCCTGAATTCCTTGACGGTATCCGGAATCATCAGAGACTTTATGTTGGCGCAATTGGCAAAAGCTTTCATGCCGACCGTCTCCACAGAACCGAGATCGACAGAAATCAGGGAGGCGCAGCCGTAGAAAGCTTTGTCGCCGATGGAAATGACATTGAACTCCCTGCCCTTGTAACACACAGAATCAGGCACGGCAAGCGTCCCGATCGTATCTTTGCATCCTGTTATCGACGCCTCGAATTGCTCTATGGACGAAATGGCGTACTCGAACCCATCCGATTCAAATGTTTCGGTGACAACGGGAGAAGAATCATTTCTTTTTTCGATGACCAAAGGTGCCAGCAAATTAGTTGCTGTATATGTGTTGCCGTCTTCATGTACTACAGTGACGCTGAATTTGACCGCCCCCCAAACCGCGTATCTGCCGTATTGATCTGCGCTCAGATTGCCGCTCAGAATCTCCCCGCTTATTCTCCCTGAATCGACAGAGATCTCCCCGACAGATACTGAGATGGCATCATCCATGATGAAAGCAATGCGCATTATGTCATCAAGCGTGTATTCAGTGCCTTGTTTGAAAAACGCCGTGAATGATGCGTCGTATTTTTCATTCAGCATCGGAAAACGTCCGACATCTCTGGCCCACCCATTCTCATCGACATACCCGATGTCGACGCTGCCGGGCCGCTCACTTTTTTCGATGACAATCGGAGCAGTCAGATGGGGTATGAAATAATATAGACGATCATCGAATGAGACCGTGATCGAAAAACCGACCGCGTCCCAGACCGCATATCTGCCGTATTGATCTGCGCTCAGATTGCCGCCCAGCATTTCCTCCCTTATCTTCTCGGTATCGACATAATTGATCATAACGGATACATGCCGCTGCATCCCTCCCATACTGATGCTCATCAGTTTTACATCATCACTTGTGTAATCCCCTGATGATTTGAAATCAGCAAGAAATAATGTGTCGTATTTTTTATTTGGGTACAGATCTGCAAGCGTACCCGGGAAATCGCCGACATTTCTCGCCCATCCGTTTTCATCTATGTATCTGCCATCATCAGCGGCAGCGGACTCGCCCGCGAATGCGAATCCAGCCGCCGCCATAGCAAAGATGATCGCTACCGCCGCGAATGATTTCATTTCTGTTTTCATACTGTCGCCTCGCTTAATGAAAGCAATCTGCCTGATTTGAAAGTAAAACCTGAAAGAAAACCCTGGCTTGCACCGCCGGAACGATGACTGTGGTCTGATCCGAAACATTGCAAGCGACCGGCACGGATATGGCCGCGACTGCTCTCCGGAAAGGAAAAGTGCAGCTCTGAACAGGCAGGGATGGGGGGAGGAGACCCTCCCCCTGCTAAATGGTTTATGCGGCCAGATAAAGGACGCTGGAAGAGCCGATGAAATCATTGCCGGCAAGGTTCTTGGGAACAGGATCCAGGATGCCCTGTCCGTCCATGAAAGTCACGCCGTCGAAAGCGTGGCCTTTCACCGTTCTGAGGCCGCCGTCGAAATGGATCTCGCTGAGCCCGGTGCATCCGTAGAACGCATAATGATCCACGGTCCTGACCGAATCGCCGAATTCGACGGTCTTGAGACTGGAGCACCTGGCGAACGCCTTCATGCCTACGCTGACGGCAGAGCCGAGGCTGATGCTCTCGATTGTCTTGCAGCCGTAGAACGCCTTGTCCGCTATCGAAACCACGGAATAGACGGCCCCTCTGAAAGACACTTCATCAGGAACTGCCACATCGATGGCTCCGTCTTCATAGCCGGCGACGGCGACGGAGCACGGATCCAGAGATAAGATCCTGTATTCGAGGCCGGAATCGGCAAAGACGCCCCCTGCCTCGACTGCCTGGACCATCCTGTCGCCGACCCTCTCATAGACGTGCCCGCGGAGCGTTTCCGCGTCCACAGGAAGCTCGGTCTCCCCGTCGATGCCATAGAACTTCAGCGAACCGAATGCATGCAGTCCGATGGACGCCACTGATCCGGGTATGGATACATATGCGAGGGAAGGGCACCTGTAGAACGCGTCATCGCCTATGGACGCAACGGTTCCTGGTATGTGCACGGTTTCCAGGGAAGCGCATCCGTCGAACGAATTCCAGTCGATGAGCGTCACCGTATCTGGAACGGTTACGGACACTATGCTCGGGCCGGCGGCGCATGATACCAGCGCAGAACCGCTGACGAGCATCACGCCGCCCGCTATTCCTGCGTAGCCGCCGGAGAATGATTCGAGCGACGGGCATCCGGAGAACGCGGCGTGCCCAATCGACTCCACAGACTCGGGGATGGATACCGAAGCCAGAGATGAGCACAGGTAGAACGCATAGTCGCCGATGGTTTTTACCGATCCGGGTATGCTGACGGATCTCAGAGAATCGCACCACATGAATGCTTTCTCGTCGATGGATACGACTTCCAGATCATATCCGTCGCAGCTCACCGACGACGGGATATCGGCTTCATCGATGCCGGGATAATACCCGATGACGGAAGCCGCTGGCCTGGGAGACATAACGACGCCCAGTTTGACGTCGCCGGACCAGATTATTCTCCCTTCCGGTATGGAGAAACGCACGAACGCGTCGCCGTCGCTGAAATAGCCGTATCCGCGGAGCGCCTCGGCATCCATGGCCAGAGCATCTCCGTTCGCGTCTCTGAAGGGAAGCCCGAACGCATGGGAGCCGATGGATTCCAGGCTGCCGGAAATCGATGTCCACTGCAGGGAGGAGCATCTGTCAAACGCACGAGAGCCGATGGATTTCAGACATGCGCCTGAGTCCAGCTTTTCCAGCGCAGAACACCCGTAGAACGCATACACGCCTATGGATTCCAGAGAATCGCCCGCATCGAAGGCGGCCAGCGAGGAGCATCTGGCGAATGCTTTCATGCCCACGCTGCTCACGGACCCGAGGTCGAGACTCCTGAGGGTTTCGCACCCGTAGAACGCCTTGTCTGCGACCGAAGAGACGGCGAACGACACTCCGTTCAGCGGGACCTCGCCGGGTATGGCGACGGCCAACGGGGAGCCTTCGTATCCTATGACGGAAACGGACAGCGGATCCAAGGATATTACCGAATACCTGAGCCCTGAATCAGAGAAGACGTCGCCCACTCCGACGGCGCGGACCATCCTGTCTCCTTCTCTGTTATATAAGTGGCCGCGCAGAGCTTCTGCGTCTGTGCCCAGAGCTGCCCCGTCGGAGCCATAGAACTCCAGCGTTCCGAACGCGCCGTCACGGATGCTGATCACCGAATCGGGTATGTACAGGGATGCGACGTCCGGGCCGGTGGCGCAGACCAGGATCTCCGAATCCGCGATCAGCATCACGCCGTCTGTGATTCCGCCGTAGGTCCCGTCGAACCTGCTTAGGGCAGAGCATCCGTAGAACGCATTCTCGCCGATGCCGACCACCGAACCGGGAATGGATGCCGAAACCAGAGATGAGCATCCGTAGAACGCATTCTCGCCGATGGAGACGACATCTATGCTGTATCCTCCGCATACCACCGCTTCTGGGATGTGGGCATCCGTTATGCCGTACATGAAACCAGCTACAGAGAATCCGAGGGCAGGCGCATCGACGACACGATACACCAGATCGCCGAGGCAGAGGCTGTTCCCCACCTCTGCGGCGAAGCGGACGAGGGAGCCGCCGATGCTGATGAACGCATTGCTGCGGAGAGTCTTGGCGTCCGCATCGAGAACGTTCCCATCGGAATCCTTGAACGATAGGCTGAATGGACGGTAGCCGGCGGATTTCAGACCGTCTCCGAAACAGATGTCTTCGATCCCATTGCATCCGTAGAACGCATACGCCCCTAAGGATTTCAGGGGGCCGCTGGCGTCGACGGAGGTCAGCGAGGAGCATCTGGCGAATGCTTTCATGCCCACGCTGCCCACGGATCCGAGGTCGAGGCTCCTGAGGGTGCCGCACCCGTAGAACGCCTTGTCTGCGACCGAAGAGACCGCGAACGCCGTTCCGTTCAGCGAGACCTCGCCCGGTATGGTCACGGCTGCCGGGGAGCCTTCGTATCCGATCACGGAAACAGACAGCGGATTTAAGGAAATTACTGCGTATCTGAGCCCGGAATCGGAGAAGACATCGCCCGCTCCGACGGCGCGGACCATCTTATTGCCGATTCTCCCGTACTCATATCCGCGAAGGGACTCCGCATCCGAGCCCAGGACGGACACACCGTCGGAGCCGTAGAATGCCAGATCCCCGAATGCGGACTTCCCTATGTACGTCACCGAATCGGGGATGCAGACGGATTGCAGGGAAGAGCACCCTTGGAACGCATATTCTCCGATGGATTCCAAAGAGCCGCCTGCGATAACGGCTTTGAGCGACGGGCAGTCGGCGAAGGCTTTCGTGCCCACGCTGTGCACAGAACCCAGGTCAATGCTCCCGACGGCCTTGCAGCCGCAGAATGCCTTGTCTGAAATGGATGAGACTGAAAACACAATTCCGTTGAACGAGGCCTGGGCCGGAATCGTCAGGCTGACGGGATTCCCTTCGTAACTGACTACTGAAACGGAAGCGGTTTCCATAGAAATGATTTCGAAACGGAGCCCGGAGTCGGCGAATATGTAGCCGGCGTGAGTTATTTCAACGGCCACTTCTCTGGTCCCAGTGAAGTTCCCTGTTCCAGTTATCCTGACCTTCACAGAATCTGAAGTTCTTGATTCCGCGATTTCCTCCACGTCGTACGAACCATACTCCGTATTCTCCCCTTCATACGGGATCGGATTGCATAAGTCGCTGGGGCTCTCGGGATAGGTTGAATAATTGTAATGCAGAATGACGTTCTTCTCGGAGACGGACTGGCCGTATGTCAGGGGGACCGTCTCCACCGTGATTCCGCGCTTGTCCGTGATGTCCTTAGGTAGGATGGTCCAGACGACAGGGATGATGTGAGCATCATGATCGGCGCTTTCCGGGATCGACAGATATACCGTATACTCGCCGGCGAAGCACGCCTGGATCGTGCTTTCGATGGTAAATCCATTGATTTCGAAACTGGGCATTATGCGGTTCGCAATCCACTCTTTCAATGCCGCAGAATCTTGACCAAGGTCTTTTTTTACAGAATCCCTGATTTCGAAATCGAATTCCTTGACGTTTCCGTCGAAAACATAATCGACGATTTCTATTATTTCGTTCAAAGGCACCTTTTCTATGATGGCCGGGACCTCTGAATCGGATAAGGTACGAACGCTCATTCTGAGGCCCATCCTCTCCGTGTTCTCGATGATATGCCTGACGCCGCTTTCAGCGAATCCGTTGGAGCCGTCCGACACATACCAACTGCCCTGTTCGGCCGCAAGAGCATCAGAGTCATCCGTGAATGCGACGCAGGTTGCCGCAATAACAAACAGCGGCACGATCGCCATGATTAGTTTTGTCTCTATTTTCATTTCGCGCCTCCTTGCTTGAATGCACTCGCCTGATAACTGATCGGCCGGCATCATATCGGTGCCAAGAACGGTTGGATACCATCTCATCAGGATTCTGAACTAGATTGGAGTCTCCCAAGAAGTTTGCATTCGGATTGCAGCGCCTATATTGCTATCGCAGTTCTGACACAATCGAGCTGCTGATTGCAAAGGAGAGGGGCCGAAGCCCCCCGTTATAGTTTCAAGAAAGCGCAAGTACACCCTTGGAAATGGCGGTGAACTTGTTGCCCACGAGGTTCTTGGCGGCCGGCTCGAGAACGTTCTCTCCGTCCATGAAGGTGAGGCCTCCGAAAGCCTGGGTCCTTACGACGATGAGCTTGGATCCGAAGTCGAGCTCAGTAATGTTCTTGCATCCGAAGAATGCGTAGTAGCTGATGACCTTGACAGAGTCGCCGATGGTGACACTGGCCAGCTTGGAGCAGCCCGCGAAAGCCTTCATTCCAATGCTGGTGACGTTGTCTCCGATGATGACGCTCTTGATGTTCTTGTTGTTGTAGAACGCCTTGTCCGCGATCTTGGTGACCTTGTGGCTGTTGTTCATGTCGGGTATGACCACATTCTCGGAAACGCCTTCGTATCCGATGACCTGGTTTCCGGCGGCGTTGAAGATTATTCCGGCGGTAGCGCCGTCGAAAGCCTCGTAGAAGTGTCCGACGATGCATCCGGTGTATCCGCTGCCCTCGATTGCGTGGAGCTCCATGTAGTTCCATTCGCTGGCGGTCTCTCCGCTGGTGATCCCGTTGGGCTCGTCGATGATGGTTCCTCCGCGGGCGCTGAGAGCGACGAGCTGATAGTCACCGCGGCAGAACGCAGGGTAGACCTCGTCGACATACTTGTCGATGGGGAACAGGAACACGTTGGAGTCATCGAACGTCTTGGAGATTATGGATCCGTCGGTGTGGATGGTGTCCACATGGAGAACGGCTCCGATCTGGTTAAGATCCAGAGGAATGAGGTCGATGAAAACAGTCCTAGTTCCGGTGTAGTTGTCGATTCCATTCACTTCAACTTCCAGCTGGGACCTGTCGTCTGTAACCTGCACACCCTTTACGGTGTAGGAACCGTAAATTCCCTTAACGATGTTGTTAATGCTAGGAACAGGGTCGCACTTGGCACTGTTGGCCATCGCGGGGTACTCGGAATAGTAGTAGTGCAATGTAACATCGTTGACGGTAGGGGCCTGCCCATACGTAATCGGAGTGGTAGTTATACCTACATCGTACACTTTGCTGAATAATTCCCAGTGCCAGTCCTCGATGTTCTTAGGAAGAATGAACCAGGTTATGTCCTGATCGATGTAGTACCTATCATCAGTATTCATTCTGTCGAGTATAACGTGAACTTTATAGCCATCGACACTATTTACCGTCGCCTGATTGGCAGCAGTCGCCTTTACTGAACCGGTCAATTTAAAATCTGTTTCTTTTAAACCAGGGAATTTGGGATCTATATCGGAGTGATTTACATAATCAAACTTCTTTTCGAACCCATCATAGATATAGGCTACACCTTGTTCACCAAGACTCACCTTTTCCTTCGTCACTATGAACGGAGCCAGGAGGTTGGGTGCGGTATAAACCTTTCCCTTCTCGTCTGTATATGTAACTGAGAACAAGACAGCATCCTCGAATACATATCTTCCCGGCCTGCTGATATCCTTGTTCATATCATCTTCCGTCAGTTTGATTTCTTTGTTGATATTAATTATCTCAAGGTTGTAACTTCCCTGGCTGCTGTTGATACCCATCAACTTGAAACCTATGACGTTTACGTCCCTAATGCTGTACTTCTGGTTAAGGCCCTTGTATCCTGCCTGGAAGAGAGTGTAATACGCTCTCTTTATATCCTCGCCAGCCAACGGCACAGGGAACACCTTTCCGTCTTTCTCATCCCACCAGCACCAGTTTTCGGCAAGTTCCGCTTCTGAATCATAGTATGGCTGATCAGTAGCAGTATTGTCAACTATGTGGAGCTCAGCATCAGATTCGTCTGCAATCATAGCGAAACACGCCATGATAGCGAACATAGATGCCGCGACCGCGATTATTTTCATTTCTGCTTTCATTCGATACCTCCTATCCTTGGATAGGTCAAGCAAATACGCCTGTATCGGGGCGCATATGCTCCAGTAGCGGATCGACCGGCATTCCGGCCGTATTGGGAACAGGTTAGCCCGTTCCCCCTCTGCCCTCAGCCTATCTAAGGGAAGAAGTTCTCGGATGAGAGTTCCGTATGAGAGTCTCATGACATTTGAAATATAAAATCAATTTGCCTAATACCGAATATAACACCCATTCGTATCCCAAACAAAACTTAAACGCATGGTTGATGCCTACACATCAAATAGTTAATTACGGGCAGAATAAAGGTAAATGGCGCAGGGAACCCCGCGCCATGTTTGGTCATTCGTCCTCTTCGTCGAATGTCTCTTTTAGGATGACATGCGGGCTGCCGTCCACTTCTATGACGTCGCAGTTGATGCCGTACACGTCCCTGACGAGCTCCGGGGTGATGACGTCCAAGGGCTTGCCGACCTTGTATATGATCCCGGGCTCCTTCATGACTATTATCTCATGGGAATACCTTGCGGCGATGTTCAGGTCGTGGCAGATCATGATCACAAGCTTGTTGTCCACCACCGCCAGCGCGCGCAGCATCTCCGCCACGAAAACCTGGTGCTTCACATCCAGATTGGAAGTCGGCTCGTCCAGGATCAGGCATGGGGTCTCCTGCACCAGCCCTCTCGCCAGCGCCACCCTCTGATGCTGCCCGGCGGAGAGCTCGTTGAAGTTCCTCATGGACAGATCCTCAAGCGAGAGCATCTCCAGCGCTCTCCTCACGATTTCTAGGTCTTTATGGGTGGTCCTCCACCCCTGGATGTTGTGCCTCCCGATGAGGACGGTGTCCATCACGGTCATGGCGAAGATGTCCTGCGTCCCGGCCGGCACGAACCCGACCTTCATGGAGATGTCCTTCATCGTCATCTCCTTGATGTCCACGCCGTCTATCAGGACCTCCCCAGTGTATCCTTTATTGATGCGGTTCATGCACTTCACCAGGGTGGACTTCCCCACCCCGTTGGGGCCTATTATGCATACCAGCCCGGGCCTGTCGAACTTGAGGTTGATGTCCGAGAGAACATGGTGGGTCTTGTACCCGAAGCTCAGGTTCCTGACTTCGTATTCCATCGGATCACCACACATTGGAGTTCTTCCTCAGGAGCAGCCAGAGGAACATCGGGCCTCCGAGGAACGCGGTTATGACTCCCACCTGAAGCACGGCGGGCTGGATGATGACTCTCCCGACCAGATCCGAAACCACCAGCAGAGCGCCTCCGAACAGCGCCGCCGCCGGGACCAAGTATCTGTTGTCGGCTCCGATGAATAGCCTGACCACATGGGGCGCCACCAGCCCGACGAAACCTATGAGCCCGGTGAAGCTCACGATTCCCGCGGTTATCAGCGCCACCAGAACCATCATTATGGTCCTGAGCTGGGCGGCATTCACCCCAAGGGAGTTCGCCATGTCATCGCCGGTCGACAGCACGTTGAGCTTCTTCGACAGGAACATGATTATTATCGCGCCTATCGCGGTTATCCCCAGGGATACGACTATGTCGTCCCAGCTGGCTTTGGCCAGAGATCCGACCTGCCACTGATAGACCGCTTCGAGGTCGTTTGGATCCGCCATCAGCATCATGACGGTCGTGAACGCGTTGAAGATGTACATGACCGCGATACCGGCCATGATCATGGTCGTAGGAGAGGATTTCTTCACCCTGGCCAGGCCGACGATCAGCGCGGTCGGTATGAGGGAGAATATGAATGCGTTGCCTATGACGTCGTATCTCCCGCCGAATATGCTGAATCCTGCCAGCATGGCGAGGGTCGCGCCGAAGGATGCGCCCGACGAAACCCCGGTCGTATAAGGGTCGGCCAGGGGGTTCATCAGGGTGCTCTGCATGGCGGCGCCGCATATGGCGAGTCCAGCGCCGGCCACCACTCCCATGACCACGCGCGGCATGCGCAGAGTGCATATCGCATAGTCGAAGGCGTCGTTGGTGATGTTCCCGGTTATATGGTTCCACATGGTCTCGTAGGTCTCGACGAACGTTATGTCCATGGGGCCGATCGTGGTGGCGAGGCCCGCCGTGACCACCATGACCACTATGCAGGCGGCCATGAAGACCCATTTGCGCCAGATGTACGTGTCATACTGATGGTAGGACTCCTCGTCCTCCGTGGTCGCCTCGCGTTCGTCGGTCCACTTGCTGAGCGCCCTCAGCACCTTCTTGCTGATGAGAGGGTCTTGTTTGAGGTCTGAAATGCTTTCATCCATCTGTCCTGCCGCCGTTTAAGAGATAGGAAAACCATAAGAGGGCCCGCCCCGGAAGCGGGAACGGGCCGGTTTGGGCTCAAGGAGTGGTCTTGTTGAGCTTGAAGACGATCAGCCCGCCGCACTCTTTGAGGTCCTTGTTCTTGTCGATGAGCGTGTACTTGTGGAAGTACTCGTTTACATAGTTCCATCCGTCGTCCTCGCTGAAGTACTCGGGATAGATGTACGAGCACAGGAGGTACAGGACGGCGACGCCGGCGAAGGTTCCGAAGGTCTCGTAGCACACCCCGTACACGTCGCCTTTCTTGTACGCGTCGAATTTGCTGTAGTAGTCGGCCTTCTCCTTGAACGCCGCGTAAGCGTCGGCATAGGAGGTCTCGTTGGTAAGCTTACCCCACAGGCTGATGATCAGGACGTCGGGGTTCAGGGTGAACAGGTACTCGATGGTGGTCGTGTAGCAGGGGCTGGTGGCGACCGTGGAGGGCTCCAGCCTGGCTGTCAGAGGAAGGTTGGACGCGACGTTGGTGTAGTCTCCCATGGTCCTCCCGGTTGCGAGGGCGTCGTCGACGCTGGTCTCCACCGCCTGGTTGGTGTTGTACGGGATGATGAAGCTCTTCTCTTTGATTCCCGCGTTGTCGAAGATGGTCTGTATCTTGCTGTCGAGCCCGGTCCAGTAGTTGTAGAATTCCTTTCCCTTGTCCAGCTTGTCGAACATGTAGGAGAATGTCAGGAACCTGTCGATGGGCTCCACGTTGGGGATGTACTTGCACTGGTCGAGCCTGACGTTGATGTAGTCGATCCCCCAGCCGGCCTCATGAAGGGAGTTGTTGACGTCGAGGTTCCTGGACCCGGTGATGACGGTGACTCCGGCGGCCTGGTATGCGGCGAGATCGGCTTCGACGGTCTGCTCCGTGCCCATGTTGTAAAGCTTGTGGACTCCGGGGTACAGGGTGTCGGTGACGCGGTCTCCGACCCATCTGTCGGTTCCGGCGGTGACGCGGTCCCAGATGCCGATGATCTGGGCCGCCATGTAGCCGTAGTCGTAGTTGATCCCGAGGTTTCCGGTGATCGGGTAATGGATGTACTCAGGATATCCGTTGTCGTTGACGTAGTAAAGAAGGGTCTTCTCCTTGTTGATGAGCTTGTTCAGCGCTGTGAGGTCGTCGTTGTTGACCTTCTTGTCGCAGTTGACGTCGGCAAGAGGGTATTTCGTCTTGTCCCAGACGCCGGTCTTGATGATGTTCTGCAGGATGAAGACATCGTCGGAATTGATGTCCATATCGTTGTTGACGTTCCCGAATATCAGAAGGTTGCATCCGTAGACGGTGAATTGGTCGTAGCACTCGGCTTTCCCGTTGATCGAGGTGTTCTGAGGGGCATTCTTGATGTCGTCCAGATTGTAGGACCTGTCGTTGCTGTGGTTGGAAGTCAGAGCCAGAGCGGCCACTGCCGCGATGATGACGGCGATCGCAACCACAGCTATGATTGCTATTTTCTTATCCATCAAATCACTTGGATAATATATCCGATAACAAATTATCTGCATCGTATATCTATCCTTGGCTCAATCAATTATGTTGACAAATTGCAATTAATACTATAATCAGGAAAAATTATATGATGATGGTCATCGGATGAAATGGCTGAGCGCCAACCTGGCATCCGGTCGATGCCCGCCCTGCCTGCCCTCCGGGAGCCAATACGCCGCCGATTTGGTGCTCCCGCCAACCTTGACGATAAGGCCTTCCTTCCTCATGGATTGGAGGAGGTTCGTCGCCTTCACCCCGATCTGCTCCGCTGTGAGCGATCTGGATGCCCTGGACCTCAGCATGGCGGCAACGTCAGAGCGGGACACCGGGCCCGAAGCCATGAGCTCCAGGACGGCGTCGCGGTCGCTGACCACGCGGGATCCCCCGGGCATCGCCCGCGCAATGCCGCCTTCCGTGTCCGCCAGGCCCCTCTCTATCAATGACTTCATCCTTCTCCCGGGGACCAGCCGCCCGGAGCATATGCGGTCCAGATCGATCAGCGTGCCGATGTCCAGGCCCGACGAGGAATCCATGATCCTCGGCAGGTCTCCGTAGCGGATCCCATGGAATGTGACCGACACGTAATCATCATCGATGGAATACGAAGGAAGCGGGAAATGCCTGTGGGCCTGGCTGAGATACATGCCGCGGATCCCGGTCCCTTTCCCGGCTGCCATCCCCGATTTCGCCATCGCCTCCCTCAGGAAGCGGTTGCGCGCAGGGGCTGGGACAGACCTGCCTGAGGCGAACGATTCCGGGTCGCCGAAGAAAGTCCCTCTGCTGCGCACAGAAACAGACTCTCCGTCCCTCTCGGTTATGTCCACAGTGCCTCTGAGTGAGTAATCCTGGTGGGCGAACGCGTTGAGCACCGCCTCCTCCAGGCTGGCTATGCGGTAGGCGCTGACCGTCCTCGGGCTCTCCCCGCCGATCTCCGCCGACCAGTTCCTAATCGCCGAGACGGCCTGGACGGCGGTGAGCACCAGCGGGCCGCTGAATATCCTCTCGTCCGAGAACCCGCCGCCGGGATCTGCCAGCCTCCAGCGTATGCGGACCGATGAGGGCAGCAGGCGCTCCGAACGCTTCCCCAGCAGGATCGCCGCGGCCACCGTGACCCTGCCCCTCTTGAGAAGGCCGGCTTTGGTGAGGAAGACCCCGTCGTCCCAATCCTGCAATCCCTCCGCGCCCGGGAATGCGAGGGCATATTTCGCTCTCAGCGCCCTCACCGCCTCCGGGTCGAGGCTTCTCAGATCCGCCTCCGGCATCACGTTCCCGGTCCAGTCGTCGTATGTCCCTGCGCCGCCCATGGTTCCAGATTGCGTTTCCCATTAATCTCATTTATTCTCATTATTCTTCGCCAGAACGTCATTCTCCGCGGATTATCCCGTATAACAATTATATACGCCTAAAAAATGGGATTAGCATTGCCGGAGACCGCTGGTTCCGGAGGTATAGCAATGGAAATCAAATTGCCAGACAAGCCCCTTCAGATAGACTCGAGCCTTCTGACGAAATTCAATCTGCCCCGCGTGCAGAGAGCCATGACCCAGTGCCTTCAGTGCGGATACTGCATCGACGTGTGCGAAGCCCACAGGCAGACACCCTGGGAGTCCGTGACGCCCAGAGGGAAGATCTACTACATCAGGAACATAGACACCAACGGAATCGGCGCCGTCGACAAGATGCTCGGAAGGAAGATCGAGCTCGCCCCCGATTTCGTCGACGCCATGTACAAGTGCACCGGATGCGGGAACTGCGAGGTCGTCTGCCACGCGCAGATCAAGCTCGTGGACCTCTGGGAGGACATGAGGGCCTGGCTGGTCAGGAACGGCGTCGCGCCTCTCTCCGCCCACAAAGGGATCGCGGAGAAGATCGCGAAATACCACAACTCCTTCGGCGAATCCCCCGCCAAGAGAGATGCCTGGTGGCCCGCCGAAGTCCCGAGATCCAACCCTCCGGACGTCATATTCTTCGCGGGATGCACCGGATCCTACAGGATGCAGGGCGTCCCCCAGGCCGGAGTCATCATCCTCAACCGCGCCGGAGTCAAAATGAACTGCCTCGGCGAGAAGGAATACTGCTGCACGTCCCCGCTTCTGAGGACCGGGAACGACACCCTGAGCCTGGAGGCTTCCGAGACCGTCGTCGAGAAGGCGGACGGCATGGGAGCCAAAGACATGGTCATGACCTGCTCCGGATGCTACAAGACCGTGTCCAGCAACTTCGGCAGCTATTACTCTAAGGTCGGCCAGAACGTCTACCACTTCTCGCAGTACGTGGAGAAGCTGATCAACGAGAGGAAGCTCCCGCTGAACAACGAATTCAACCACAAGGTCACCTACCACGACCCCTGCCACCTCGGAAGGCACTCCGGCGTCTACGACGCGCCCAGGAACGTCATCAAGAAGATCAAGGGCATCGAGTTCGTCGAGATGGAGAGGTCCAGGGAGAACTCCAGATGCTGCGGGGCCGGAGGGGGCTACAAGAGCCAGTTCAACGACTTCGCTGTCAACATCGCCGCGGACAGGATCAGGGACGCGGAGGCCACCGGCGCCGACGTGCTCATCACCTGCTGCCCGTTCTGCGTGCTGAACCTCACCCAGGGCGCCAAGAAGATCGGATCCAGCATCAAGGTCATGGATCTGGCCCAGGTGCTACTCGAAGTCACCGCTCCCAAGGAGTGAGAACCGTTTTCCGGGGGAAACCCCGGCTTTTTTTCCATGTCTTTCGGACTTCTGTCGCCGGAGCTCGTCTCTGTCCTGGCGCAGAAAGGCATAACGTCGCCGACTCCCCCGCAGGAGGACGCCATACCACGCATCCTGAGGGGGGAGCACATCCTCATCGTGGCACCCACCGGGATCGGGAAGACCGAAGCGGCTGTTTTGCCTGCTCTGGACAGGATACACCGCGCCCCGGGGAAGAAAGGGTTCAGATGCCTGTACATCACGCCTCTCCGCGCCCTCAACAGGGACATGCTCAGGAGGATGGTGGAATACGGCGGGGCTCTGGGCATAAGGGTGGGCGTGAGGCACGGTGACACCACCCAGTACGAGAGATCCAGACAGTCCGAGGACCCGCCTGAGGTCCTCATAACCACCCCGGAGACCCTCCAGCTGCTTTTCGTTGGCAAGAACCTGTCCAAGCACCTCGCCGCCGTGGAATGCGTCATAATCGACGAAATCCACGAGTTGGCCGACACCGAAAGAGGGGCGCAGCTGAGCGTGGCCATGGAAAGGCTGAGCGCCATCGCCGGGAATTACCAGAGGATAGGCCTCTCCGCCACCGTCGGCGACCCGATGGCCACCGCGATGTTCCTGGGCGGGAGAGGCAGGAGAGTCTCGGTGAGGATCCACGACACCTTCCGCGAGTTCGAGATATCCGTGGAGAGCCCCGAGCCGGAGAACGAGGACACCCGCCTCCTGGACAGGCTCCAGGGGGACCCGGAGATCGTCGGGGTCATGGAGAGGGCCAGGGAGATAATGGACGCCAACAGATCCACTCTTTTCTTCGTGAACACGAGGGAGACCGCCGAATGGCTGGCCGCCCGCTACCACGCATGGGACGAGAGCATCTCGGTGGACGTCCACCACGGCTCCCTGTCCAGGGAGAGCAGGACGGATATGGAGGACCGCTTCAAAAGCGGCGGGATAAAGGCGCTGATATGCACGTCGTCGCTGGAGCTGGGGATAGACGTGGGAACCACGGACATGGTGGTCCAGTACAACTCGCCGAGGAGAGTCTCCCGCATGATCCAGCGCGCAGGGAGGGCGGGGCACCGCGTGGGGGAGACGATTAGAGCGACGATATTGGCCACGGCGCCGGACGAAGTCGCCGAGGCGCTGGTCATCGCGAGGAAATGCTCCGCGAAAGAAATAGAGAACAGGGAAGGGAGGCCGTCGCCCCTCAGCGTGGTGGCCAACCAACTCATCGCCATGGCCATGTCCGGGCCGGTGGATAAGGAGGCGGCATATTCCATGTTCTACGGCTCCTACTGCTTCAGGACGCTGAAAAGGGAGGACATGGACGGGGTCCTGGAGCAGCTGGGCTCCATCAAGCTGATATTCGACGGCGGAGAGAAATACAAGCGCTCCCGCAAAGGCATGGACTATTTCTACGCCAACATATCCATGATCCCGGACGAAAGGAACTACAGGATCCGCGACGTGGGCACCAGAGCCGTCGTTGGGACTTTAGATGAGAGCTTCGTCGCCACCTTCGAAGAGACCCACGCCCTTTTCATCGCCAAAGGCCGCACCTGGCGCGTGGTCGAGATGAGGGACGACGAGATACTGGTCGAGGAGACCCGCGACATGGGGGCGGTCCCCAGCTGGGCGGGGTCGGACATCCCTGTGCCTTTCAGCGTCGCCCAGGAGGTCGGGAGGATGCGCAGGGAGCGCGGCTTCAGCATCTATCCCGGCGATGAAAACTGCCGGCGCGTGCTGGAGAAGTTCTTCTCCGGGCAGGATTCGGGCCATACCATGCCCACGGACAGGACGGTCACCGTCGAATCCGGGGACGGGGTGGCGATAGTCAACTGCTGCTTCGGCACCCGCGTGAACGAGACCCTGGGGAAGATCTACGGGGCGCTGCTGTCCGCCAGGCTGGGCGAGAGTGTGGGAGTGACGGCCGATCCCTACAGGGTCATCCTGGAGCTTCCCCGCCACGTAGACAGAGATACCCTGATGGAGACCGTCCGCTCAGTGAAGCCCGGGACCGTCGAAGCCCTGGCCAGGATGGTCATACTGAACTCCACATTCCTGAAATGGAGATTCGCCTTCGTCGCGAAGAAATTCGGGATCATCGAGAAGACGGCGGACCACCGCTTCATCAATTTCAAGAGGCTGTTCGAGCTCCACGAGGGCACCCCCGCGTTCAGGGAGGCGGTGGACAAGGTCCTGTGGGAGGATCTGGACATCCCGAACGCCGAGAAAGCCGTCTCCATGATGGCTTCCGGGGAGATAGAGGTCGTACCGGATTCCGTCTCGCCGATAGGCCTGGAAGGGATCACCAGATCCAAGGAGCTCATGCAGCCGCTCCGCGCGGACCACGCCATCCTGATGGCCCTGAAAAGGAGGCTGGGAGACGAGGTGATGTTCGCCACATGCATGAACTGCGGGAGCCAGAGGAGATTCCGCGTGGCGGATGCCCCGAAGAGGTTCTCGTGCGAAAGATGCAGCGGGTGCATGATCGCCGTCCTGAAGGAATATGACAGGGACCTTGTGGGTCTGATCGGAAAGCGCGACCCCAGCGCCGAAGAGATCAGAGAGCTGAAAAAGCTGAACAGGAACGCGAATCTGGTCAACGCTTACGGAGGGCGCACCGCATTGGTGCTGGCCGGAAGGGGGATCGGCCCGGACACCGCCTCACGCATACTCCGCGCCATGTACGTGGACGAGGACGGGTTCCTGCGCGGGATACTGAACGCAGAGATACTCTACGCCAGGAACAAACAGTTCTGGGACTGATCCGGGATCGCCGCTCCGGCCGGCGGTCCAGTTTGCTGAGGTCGTACGGCGTCTCCTGATAGACATAATAATTGAGCCAGTTGGAATAGAGCAGCGTGGCGTAGCTCCTCCAGCTCAGGACGGGGTCGTGGCTGGGATCGTCGCCGGGGAAATAGTTCTCGGGGATGTTCGGCTCCATTCCCTTTTCCAGATCGCGCTGGTACTCGTATGCCAGCGTGTTCACGTCATATTCCAGATGCCCGGTGATGAAGATTTCGTTGTCGTCCGACAGGATTATCCCGGGATCGTCGGCATCCCCGAGGGCCGCTATGCTCAGCCTCGGGCAGCGCACTATGTCCTCGAACGACACGGCCGCATGCCTGGACTGGGGGATCCTGAACACGCTGTCCAGGCCTCTCATCAAGGGCTCGCTGGGCATCACGTTCCTGTATTCGTATATCCCGCTTTTCTTCGCCGGAAGGATATGCTTGTCGATGCCGTAGAGATGGTTCAGACCGGCCAGGGCCGCCCAGCAGATGTAGATCGACGTGGTGGCATGGGTGCGGCACCAGTCCATTATGTGGCACATCTCGTCCCAGTAGTCCACCTCCGCGAAATCCTTGCTCTCCAGAGGGGCCCCGGTGATTATCATCCCGTCAAAGTTCTCGTCCTCTATCTCCGCGAATCTCCTGTAGAATCTGGACAGATATTCGTGGGAAGTATTCTTGGACTCGTGGGTGGACGGGACGGTGAGGGTTATGTCTATCTGCAGTGGGGTGTTGCTGAGGAGCCTCATCAGCTGTATCTCGGTCTCCACTTTCGTAGGCATGAGATTCAGTATCGCTATCCTGAGCGGCCTTATATCCTGCGTTCTGGCCCTGGTCTCTTTCATGACGAAAATGTTCTCGCTTTCGAGCGCGGAAAACGCGGGGAGGCTGTCTGGAATGTTTATAGGCATTTTTTACCGGGGCTAATATGCATAACCGCATATTTAGAAATTACCTACCAGTTTAGTAGGTAAATATAAATACGCAACCTGCATGCATGATGCAGGTGAAAAAACATGGCTGAGAAGCCGAAATATAGGCTGGAAACGCTGCAGGTGCATGCAGGACAGGAGGCCCCCGACCCCACCACGGATGCGCGCGCGGTCCCCATATATATGACTACGTCCTACGTCTTCAAGGATTCCGCGCAGGCCGCGGGCCGCTTCGCCCTCACTGAGCCCGGAAACATCTACACCAGGCTTATGAACCCCACGTCGTCGGTGTTCGAGGAGAGGATGGCCGCGCTGGAGGGCGGAATCGCCGCGCTCGCCACGTCCTCAGGGGCTTCCGCCATTAGCTACGCGGTACAGAACATCGCTCTCTCCGGAGACCACATCGTATCGTCCACCAACGTCTACGGCGGGACTTACAACTTCTTCGCCAACACCCTCCGCGAACAGGGCATAGAGACGTCTTTCGTGGACCCTTCCGACCCCAAGAACTTCGAGAAAGCGATCAGGAGCAACACCAAGCTGCTCTACACCGAAATCCTCGGGAACCCGAACTCCGACGTCGCCGACATCGAAGCGATCTCGGAAATCGCCCACAGGCACGGCATTCCCCTCATCGTCGACAGCACGTTCAGCCCTCCGTCGGTATTCAGGCCGCTGGAGCACGGTGCGGACATAGTCGTCCACTCCGCGACCAAATTCATCGGAGGCCACGGCGTCGCCATGGGCGGCATCATCATCGACGGCGGCAAGTTCGACTGGGCCCAGAACGACAAATTCCCGGGGCTCTCCAAGCCGAATCCCTCCTACCACGGTGTGGTCTTCACCGATGCCGTCGGAAAGGCCGCTTTCGTGACGAAGATCCGCACCACGCTCATGAGGGACCAGGGAGCCGTCATATCCCCGTTCAACTCGTTCCTCCTGCTTCTCGGGCTGGAGACGCTCTCCCTGCGCACCGAAAGGCACATAGAGAACGCCCTCAAAGTCGTGGAATTCCTGAGGAATCATCCCCAGGTGGAGAAAGTCAACCACCCCTCCCTGGAGACCGGGAAAAAGAAGGAGCTCTACGACAGGTACTTCCCCCGCGGGGCAGGATCGATATTCACGTTCGAAATCAAAGGGAACGCCGACACCGCCAAGAGATTCACCGAATCCCTCGGTCTGTTCTCGCTCCTGGCCAACGTGGCGGACGTGAAATCCCTGGTGATCCATCCGGCATCCACCACCCACTCGCAGATGAGCGAGGAGGAGCTGCTCCAGAGCGGCATAAAACCGAACACGATACGCCTGTCGATAGGGACAGAGCACATAGACGACATAATCGAGGATCTGAAGCGCGGATTCGAAGCGGTCAAGGAGTGATTGTAATGACATTGTACAGATCTGTGGATAGAACTATAGGGAACACGCCGCTGGTCGAGCTGACCAACATCGAGAAAGAGCTCGGGCTAAAAGCGAAGATCTTCGGGAAACTGGAGTTCTACAACCCGGCGGGATCCGTGAAAGACAGGATAGCCAAAGCCATCCTGGACACCCTCGAAGCCGAGGGCAGGATAAACAAGGACACCGTCCTGATCGAGCCCACGTCCGGGAACACCGGCATCGCCCTCGCGTCCATAGCCGCCGCAAGGGGATACAAAATCAAGATCGTCATGCCCGAGACCATGTCCGCGGAGCGCCGCAAGCTCATCAAGGCCTACGGGGCGGAGCTCATACTCACCGAGGGCGCCAAAGGAATGAAGGGCGCCGTGGCCAAGGCGGAGGAGCTGTCCAAAGAGATCCCGAATTCGGTCATCCCCGGGCAGTTCACCAACCAGGCCAACCCCAGAGCCCACTATTACACCACCGGGCCGGAGATCTACAACGATCTGGAAGGCAGAGTCGACATCCTGGTCGCCGGAGTCGGAACCGGAGGGACGCTCTCGGGAACCGGGAAATACCTCAAAGAGAGGAACCCGGACGTGAAAGTGGTCGCCGTGGAGCCCAAAGGATCCCCCCTTCTCTCGGAAGGGAAAGCCGGGCCCCACAAGATCCAGGGCATCGGAGCAGGATTCGTCCCGGACACCCTGGACACCAAAATATACGACAGGATAATAGCCGTGGAGGACAAGGACGCCTTCGAATGCTCCAGATACGTCGGGAAGAAAGAAGGGTTCCTCGTCGGGATATCGGCGGGAGCGGCCCTGTCCGCGGCGCTGGCGCTGGCGAAGGAGCCGGAGAATGCCGGAAAGAACATCGTCGCCATATTCGCCGACAACGGTGAAAGATATCTTTCCACGGCGCTATACGAGGAATGAAATGAGCTATATGGTCTCCACGAAAGGAAGGTACGCCCTGCGCGTGATGCTCGATCTGGCCGAGAACGGCGGGGACGGATATCTGCCCCTCAAAGACGTATCCAAAAGGCAGGACATCTCCCAGAAGTACATGGAGGCCATAATGCCCGGTTTAGTCAAATCCGGCCTGGTCGAAGCCGCCCACGGAAAGAACGGCGGATACAGATTGGCCAGGCCGGCGGAGACATATACCGTCGGCGAGGTGCTCAGAGCCTCGGAGGGGCCCATATCCTCCGTGGCCTGCCTCGACGGGATGTTCGAATGCCCCCGGGCCGACACCTGCAGAACCCTTCCCATCTGGAAGAAGCTGAACGAGATGATCGATGATTACCTCAACAGCCTGCCGCTGACCGATTTCATCGGGACGACCGCGGATGCCGATTGAAACTGCGGCCTGATTCTGCATACTTTAGTTTCATCATCGGCATAGGCCGTTCAGAACCTTCCCTTAAACTATAGTTCTACCATGTATTCCAGATATCTGTGGTGCCTAGGTATCTGCCCTTGCCTATGATAATAGGTAAGACTATAATTCTAATTGGCAGAAATCAGAAACTTATCACTATAGTCTGAGTATAAGTATAGGTATGAGTATAGGTAGAAGTATAAGTATGAGTATAAGTATGAGTATAAGTATAGGTATAGGTAGAGGCTTGATTCTATCCCGATACCGATAGGCTTAGACAAAATACTGAACGGCAGAGCAGTCGAGGGCGAACGCATAGAGTTCAAAAAATCCTGGAATCCGGAAAGAATCATGCACACAGTGTGCGCTTTTGCCAACGATATCGATAACAACGGTGGCGGATACATAATAATCGGGATAGACGACGACCGCAATGCTGTCGGTGTAGAGCCGGATTCCGTAGACAGAATCAGGCGCGAACTTCTGGGAATAACCAACAAAATAGAGCCTTCATGCCATATTCAGACGGAATACTGCCCGCTGGACGGCAAAAACGTCCTGGTGATATGGATCCCAGGCGGCGATGACCGCCCCTACAAATGTCCCGACAATATGTCAAGGGGTTCCGCTAAATCGTATTATGTGAGACGCCTATCCAGCACGGTTAAAGCTGATCGTTTGGAAATCCATGAGCTCATGGAAGGATCGGAGATAATTCCGTTCGAAACCCGCATTAATTACGAATCCGACCTCAAGAACCTGCAGCCGCTTTTAGTGAAAGATTTCCTGAAGTCGGCAGGCAGCTCGTTGTATGAATCCATGGACAGGATGCCTTTCGAAGAGCTCTGCGAAAGAATGCAGCTGATCGGCGGCCCCAAGGAATCCAGACGCCCGATGAATTTTGCGCTTCTGTTCTTCAGCGAAGATCCAGAGCGTTTCTTCCCGTATGCGCACATAGACCTCGTTATAAAACCGGACCCCACTGGGATAGGCATGACAGAACAAACGATCGGAGGGCCGATAGACCGTCAGATACGCACCGCCCTGGGGACGATCCAGAACACGGTCATAGCTGAGAGGGTCTGGAAGGATTTCGATACGGCGGAGTCCAGCAGAGCACGCAATTACCCTCTGAAAGCCATAGAAGAGGCCGTAGTGAATGCCGTATACCACAAGGACTACCGCATTCCCGAGCCCATAACGATAAGCGTCCTGCCCGATCGCATCGAAATAACAAGCGCCCCGGGGCCGTTCCGCACCATATCGGACGAAGACCTGTCCAAAGGGCGCCTGGTATCCAGAAGATGCCGCAACAGACGCATAGGCGACATGCTGAAAGCCATCGGGCTGGCCGAGGGGAGGAACACAGGGATTCCGCTCATGACAGAAGCTATGTCGCTGAACGGCTCCGGCAGACCGTTGTTCGAGACAGACAGCGAAAGGAGCTTTTTTACGGTCGTTCTTCCCGTCAGCCACGACTTCCTCGAGAATCCGTTCGAACGTTCGCCTGCCAAGGCCGCTGCGCATGCCGGAAGGCGCACCAGAGAGGACATCATAGCCGGGATAGTCTTCCAGCTGAGGGACGGCCCCAGGCCCGTGAAAGAGATATCCGAAGCCATGGGATACAAAGCGGTATCCCCTTCGTTCAGAGGCATCATTTCCGCAATGGTCTCGGACGGCACCCTGGAATATACAGAGGAGAATACGTTCAGTCCGCGCCAAAAAATAAAGCTGAAATCGAGGGAGCAACGGCGATCGGATTCGTCTCCTGCCCTGATTGACCACCGGGTTCGTCACCGAGCCCACGCCTTTTACCTCGGCTCTCACCACATCCCCGTGTCTGATCTCCGACACACCCTCGGGAGTGCCCGTGATGAGGATGTCCCCCTCGTCCAGAGCCATGTAGCGGGATATGTAGGAGATAAGGAAAGAAACCGGGAATATCATGTCGCGGGTGTTCCCGTGCTGCCTTACGCCGCCGTTGACTGCCAGCTCCAGATCCAGATTCTGGACGTCGATGCCTCCGATAGGGACGGGCTCCGACATCGGACCGAAAGTATCCATGCCTTTGCTGAGATCCCAGGTATTTCCGGATGCGCGGGCCTCCTTCTGCATATCCCTGGCAGAGACGTCGTTGAAAGCCGCCAGATGGGACACATAGGACAGCGCCTCCGATTCGGAAACGTTCTTGGCTCTTCTGCCGAACACCAGCGCCAGCTCCACCTCATGCTGGACGTTGGTCACTCCCTCAGGTATGACTATAGTGTCACCGTCTCCGATGATGCATGAGGACGGTTTCAGAAACACTGTCGGGACCTTCGGAAGCTCCGATTCGAGCTCCCTTATGTGGGACCTATAGTTCCACCCGATGCAGACTATCTTGCCAGGCCTCATATGAACCCGCCTTTGGCGCTGAATTCGGGCTTCTTTTCGGTCTCCCCGAGATCCTCCAGCTTCACGCTGGCCCCGCGGAACCCTTTGCATATGACGTAGACCTCCGAGGAAGTGGGTCTGGAAGCGTCAGGGGAATGGACCTTCACCGACTGGAATCTCTTTTCCAGCGCCCTCTGGAGCGACGGGAACATGTCGCCCATGAACACTTTCATCACCAGTTTGCCTCCCTTCTTCAGGATGCGGTCGCAGACGTTCACCGCATACATGCAGAGGTCAATGGATCTGGCGTGGTCCATGCAATAATGGCCGGCTATATTGGGCGCCATGTCTGATAGGACTACGTCCGCCTCCCCTCCGAACCTCTCCAGAAGCTCGGCCATGGTGCTGTCCTCGGTGATGTCCCCGATGATGGTCTCGACGCCTTCCAGAGGCTTGATGTATCTGAGATCGACGCCGATGACCCTCCCATTGGGCCAGGTGCGCTCCTTCGCGACCTGCAGCCATCCTCCGGGGCATGCCCCGAGATCGACGACAGCATCGCCTTCCTTGAATATCCCGAACCTGTTGTCGATCTGAATGAGCTTGAAGGACGCTCTGGAACGGTAATTGAGCTTCTTCGCGAGCTTGTAGTAGTGCTCGTTCCTCCTCTCCGCCACCCAGCGGTCATGCAGGTCTGCCATGGCCATTGCATCGCGCATGCGACTTAAATATAGCGCTTCCAGAAGTGGATAGCCATGCTGCCGCGCCGGCGGGATGGCAGAGAGAAAAATCTCCCGATAATATATTGGCTTATACGCCCATTCGCATGCGATATCCATGGCCATAGCGCAACTGATTGACTTGGACTCCCATCCGGTCGCGATATACCGCACGGACAGCATCCCGGAAGGGGCGAGCGTGCCGGAAGGGCATTGCGGCATACCCCCGCTGTTCCTCATGGCGGCGAAGAAAGGGAAGACATGCGCCGCGGACAGGGCACATATATTCTGCCACGGTGCGGTGAGCGGATTCGGGTTCGGCCCGATACAGAGCAGGCAGCGCTCGGCATGGTCCATGTCCGTTGTGCCGGAGGAAGCCAGAGCGGAGATGCATCACGCCGGCAGCGGAGGCCAGAGAGAATACGCCGACTGCGAAGCCGCCCTCGCCCAGATGTCCGAGATCAGAGATTATCCCGGGAAAAACGACGCGATAGTCTTCGAACCGCTGGAGACCGCAGAGGCCAAAGGCGCCCCGATAGAAGTGGTGGCTCTTCTCGCGGACCCCACGCGTCTCTCCGCGCTGATGATCCTGGCCGGCTACGACAAGAAAACCCCGGGATCGGCGGTGAAGATACTGCACGCCCACGCCTGCCAGGAGATATACATCATACCGAAGGCCGAGGGCGATTCCGAAGATCCCCATGCGATACTGGGCATGACCGACCTGTACGCCAGGAAATTCATCGATCCGGACAAGTTCTCGTTCGCCGCACCGTATTCCCTGTGGAAAAGGATGGAATCCAATGCGGGCTCTTCGTTCCTGGCCATGGACAAGTGGGCCAAAGCGCTGGGGAAGGCGGGAGCCGGGCAACATAATAACCTTTGACGGCATAGCGGGTGTCGGATAAGCATGAGCGGATGGACATACGCCAAATCCGGGGTCAACATAGACCAGAAATCCAGCGCAATCAAAGCGCTGGTAGATGAGATAGGATACCGCAGGGACGGCATCGGCCAGAACGTCCGCCTCCCGGGGCTGTTCGCGAGCCTCATCGACTTCGGCGACAGATACATCACGATGGCCACGGACGGGGTCGGATCCAAGCTCATGATCGCGGAAGCCCTCGGGAAATGGGACACCGTCGGCATAGACTGCATCGCCATGAACGTCAACGACACCATCTGCGTCAACGCCGAGCCCACTTCGTTCGTCGATTACATAGCCATAGACAAGCCGGACGAGGACATCACCCGCGACATAGGGATCGGCCTGCAGAAAGGCGCCGAGCTGTCCAACATGGAGATAGTCGGCGGGGAAATCGCGGTCCTGCCGGAGATCATCAACGGCGTGGACCTCTCCGGGACCTGCCTCGGATACGTGGAGAAGGACAGGATAATAACCGGGGAGAACTGCGCCGAAGGCGACCTCATCGTCTCCCTGAGGTCCTCCGGGATCCACTCCAACGGACTCACCCTCGCCAGGAAGGTTGTTGAATCGGCCGGGCTGAAATACACAGACAAAGTGTCCGGGCTCTCCAAGAGCATCGGAGAGGAGCTCCTCACCCCCACGGAAATCTACGTGAGACAGGTTCTGAAGATCACCTCCGAGCATGAGGTCCACGGGCTGGTGGACATCACCGGCGGCGGCCTCAGGAACATCCTCAGGATGAGGAAAGGCCTGAGATACGTCATCAGCGACCCCGTGAAGCCCGCCCCCATATTCGCGAAGCTGCAGGAGCTGGGCCAGATCGAGGACAAGGAGATCTATCAGACGCTGAACATGAGCATGGGATTCACCATCATAGCGCCGGCAGACGAAGCCGAAGCCATAGCCAAGGAATATCCCAACGCGGACGTCGTCGGGCGCGTGGAGAAAGGCGAAGGCGTGCTTCTGGAGCCCGGGAACATCCTCTACGACCATTACTGAGCTGAAAAACGCCTTCCGGCCCATTTTCCTTCGGGCCGGAGGGAAAGGCCGGGGATCCCCCCCCGGCAAAACCGTTTCAGATGGACCTGGCAGAGCCCAGGACCACATGCGGCCTGCCCTCGTCGAGGGTGACCTTGCATTCTATGTCGTACAGATCGGAGATCAGTTCCTCCGTGATGACTTCCTCCGGAGGGCCGACTTTGGAGATGACCCCCGGCGGAGACATCACTATTATCTCGTGCGCGTACTTCGCGGCGACGTTCAGGTCGTGGCTGATCATCAGGACTATCACCCCCGACGTTTCCGCCAGGCCCCTGAGGAGCTCGGTGACGTATACCTGATGCTTTACGTCAAGATTCGCCGTCGGCTCGTCGAGGATCAGCATCTTGGGCTTCTGGATCAGGCCGCGGCAGATGGCCACCTTCTGGTGCTGGCCGGCCGAGAGCTGGTTGAACCCGCGCATGGCGAGATCCTCTATCCCGAGCATCTTCATCACGCGCGTAGCCATCTCCAGGTCGCTGTCGGTGGTCCTCCATTTGGACTCGGATTTGGCTCCCAGCAGGATGGCGTCGATGACGGGCATAGAGAACACGTCGAACGTCGTCACGGGGACGTAGCCGATGTATCTGGCCACTTCCTTGAGGCTCAGCTCCCTCGTATCCCAGCCGTTTATCAGCACCCTGCCTGCCGTCGGCTTGTTCAGCTTGTTTATGCACTTTATGAGCGTGGATTTCCCGACCCCGTTGGGCCCTACGATGCAGTAAAGCCCGGGGCGGTCCAGCGTGAGGTTTATCCCGCTTATGACCGGGCTGTCCATGCCGTGGTAGGAGAATGCCACGTCCTGCAGTTCCACCGTCATCTGGCCGTCCTCTGGAAGATCGAACGACTCCCCGGGGGCATGGCGGACCAGATCCGCATCGGAACCCCCTCTTCTCAAACTAAGATTCATCCGATCATCCCCATACCTTGCTGTTCTTCCTGACGATCAGCCACAGGAACAGCGGTCCGCCCATGAACGCGGTCACCACGCCCACCTCGAGCTGGGCGGGAGCGATTATCACGCGTCCGATGAGATCGGCGACGACCAGCAGCAGAGCCCCGAACGCGGCGGATGCTGGGAGGAGGAATCTGTTGTCCGGTCCGACGAAAATCCTCACGATGTGCGGCGCGACCAGACCCACGAACCCGATGAGACCCGTGAAACTAACCACGGCGGCGGCTATCAGCGCGACGATGAGAAGGATTATCCTCCTCATGCGGTCCGCGTCTACCCCCAGCGATTTGGCTGTGTCGTCCCCTGTGGAAAGGATGTTCAGCTTGCTGGTCAGGAACTGCAGCGCGATCACCCCCGGAATGACGAAAACAGCCATGACGACCACGTCTGAGGGGCCTGCCATCGCCAGAGATCCCACCGTCCAGCGGTAAAGCTGCTGCAGCTTCTCCGGCTCGGCCATCAGAGATATCAGCGTCGTGAAGGCGTTGAAGATGTACATGATGGCTATCCCTGCCATGATCATGGTCGTCGGGGAGCCGTTGCGCAGTTTCGACAGCACTATGATCACCAGCATCGGAATCAGAGAGAACACGAACGCATTGATGACTGTGGTATACTGCGCGGGAACTCCGAAAATGGATATCCCGAGCACTATCCCTATAGTGGCACCGAAGCTTGCTCCGGATGAAACTCCTGTGGTATACGGATCGGCGAGCGGATTCATCAGGGTGCTCTGCATGGCGACGCCGGCCGCCGCGAGCCCGATTCCTGCCAATATGCCGAGATAAACCCTCGGCAGTCTTATGTCGAATATTATGCTGGCTTCCAAAGACTCTCTGCCCTGCGGGAACTGGTAGCCGGTGATCTGCTGCAATATAATCTCGTAGCATCTTCCGACTGTCAGCGGATAATCGCCTACGGTCAGCGCCAGAAGGAGCACCGCCACTGTGGCGACTATGCATACGACTATGAACACCCACTTCCGGTGGACATATTTCTTGTACTTGTCCACTATGGAATTGGTGGTGTCGTCTCTGTTGTCCTCGGCAGGGGCGCCCCATATGCCCAGCGATTTCCTGACGACATCCTTTATGAGAGGATCGTCGGGTATGCCTTCTTCGGACATGTTATCGCAAGTAAGAGGGGCGGGGATCCGGTCCCGCCCTTGTTTTCAGCATTCAGGCCATCTTATAGGGCTGGGCATTGCCCATGTTCTTGACATCTGGGTTGCTGTACATCGAGAAGTTGTCGTAGCAGTACTGCATCGCCTCCCATCCTTCCTCCTCGCTGAAGATGTCGGGCCAGATGTACGAGGCCATCAGGAGGAGCTGGGGTATTCCGAAGTAGTTGGCGATGTTGTAGTAGTTGACGCCGTAGATCTGCTTGTTGGCGTAGGCATCGGTGTACTTGAAGACGTCCGCTTTCTTGTTCAGGTCTTCCCTGACCGCGTCGACGGAATGGGATCCGTTCTGGAACTGGATGACGAATATGACATCGGGGTTCACGGTGTATACCCACTCGAGGCTGACCTTAGGGCATCCGGAGTCTACGACAAGGTTAACGCTCCTCATGGGGAGTTTGGACAGAGTGTAGACATCTCCGGGCGCAGAACCGTTGGTGTAAGGCGAATCCAGGGAGATAGTGGTCTCGCTGTCGCTGATGGACAGGAAGGGGGAGATGAAAGTGTAGGTCTTGTCGAGATTGGCGACGCCGTCAGCGACCTTCTTCTCGATGCCGTCGGCCCAGCTGAGATACTTGTGGGCCTTGTCCATATCGTCGAGGATGAATCCGAGGATCAGGAGGGACCCGTACTGGTCCACGTACTCCGCGGAGCACTTCGTGATAGGCAGCATGATGATCTGCATGTCGAGCCCGTTGGAGATCAGAGTCTCCAGCTTGGAATAGTCGTTGTACCACGGGGCGATGAAGAGGTTCGCTCCGGATGCGGCCAGAGTCTCGGGGGCGCCTTTGTTGGGCTCTCCGATGTTGGCGATCTTCTCTCCGACGCCGGGATATCTGTCCGTGGCGGTTATGGAGTTGCTGAAGGACTGCTGGGTGGTTCCGATGATCCTGTCATACTCGCCGAGGATTATCAGCGCGTCGATGGGGTAGATGTGGTGGGTTGCGATCTTGAGGTTGGATTTGTCGATCGGCCACTTGACGCTGGCGATCTTGGGTTCGACGTCCCAGTAGTAAACGGTGGTCTCCTCCTTGTCCAGGAGCTTCTGGAGGGCGGCGATGTCGTCCGAATTGATGACTCCGTCGGCGTTGACGTCTGCATATGCATTCTTGGTCCTGTCGAAGAGGGCTTTTCCTTCGAGGATGTCCATCAGAGCTTTCATGTCTTTCTGATCGATGTCGTCGTCTCCGTTGACGTTCCCGAATACCGCGAGCCTGATGGTGTCGGTGTACTTGAAATCGTACGCGTAGGAGTTCATTGCAGCTTTGACGGTGACCGTGCAGGTTGCCGTCTTCGAGCCGTCGACAGTGGTCGCGGTTATGGTGGCGGTACCCTCGGATACTCCGGTGACGATGCCGTTGGACACGGTGGCGACGGAAGCATCGCTGGATTTCCAGGTGACGTTCTTGTTCGTGGCGTTGGAGGGGGACACAGTAGCGGTAATCACAGTGGAAGACCCTTTCGTCACATCGAGAGCGGTTTTGTCTAAGGACACACCGGTGACGCTGACTACCGTTGAATTCGCTTTGACGGTCACGTTGCATGTGGCTGTTTTGGAGCCGTCAACTGTGGTAACGGTTATGACCGCATTTCCGGCTGAGACGCCGATTACGACGCCGTTGGACACAGTGGCCACAGAAGTATTGCTGGATTTCCAGGTGACGTTCTTATTCGTAGCGTTGGAGGGCGAAACCGTAGGATTCAGCGTCACGGACGAGCCTGCATCCAGGTTAATGGATGTTTTATCCAATGTTACGCCTGTAACGCTCACATCCTTGCTTCCGTTGCCAGAAGTCAAGACCACTGCCGCTGCGATTGCGGCGATAGCAATCGCTAAAACAGCGACAATGGCTATAATTTTGTTCTTTTCCATATGAAGCACCGCCCAAATATAAGTTTTGGGTTGCTTAAACAAGCGAGTAATATATTTATTTGTATTTATATTCCAACATAGTTTAAATTACATATATTAATTAATAATTCCAATCACAAAACACTGTGCGAAAAATCTTTCAAATGGGATGGCCACCGTTAACTACCAAAGGCGCATCCCCAAATAGGAAAGAATTGAGCGCTCTGCGGGCGCTTCCCCGACGAGAAACCGAAACGCAGAGTTATCTATGGGAGAACGATACAGAACAGATTGTTCATCATCATATCAGCGGGAAACGATGTTCTTCGGATACTTCACCAAAAAGGACTGGGCATTCGCGGCCCTCTGCACGGCGTTCATAGTGTTCCAGGTGTACCTGGACCTGAAGATCCCGGAGTACATGAACGGCATCACCTACGCGATCCAGACCGGAGACGCCTCCGACATCGTCGGGGAAGACGGCGCCAGAATGATCGCGTGCGCCCTTCTGAGCCTGGCGTCTTCCGTCGGCGCCGGATTCTTCGCGGCCAAATTCTCGGCGTCATACACCCGCACCCTCCGCAGGAAGATGTTCTCCAAGGTCCAGGAGCTTTCCTCGCAGGACATCTCCGAAATCTCCGCCGCGTCTCTGGTGACAAGAAGCACCAACGACCCGTACCAGCTCCAGAACTTCCTCGGGAGGAGCCTCCAGGTCATCGTCAAATCGCCGATACTGGCGTCCTGGGCCATCCTCAAGATATCCGGCTCGGACTGGCACTGGACCGCGATAACCGTGGCCGGCGTGCTGATCATCGTCTGCACCATCGCGGCGGTGATGTGGTGCGTCATGAAGTATTTCAAGCGCATCCAGTGGCTGAAGGACGACGTAAACCGCGAAGTCCGCGAGAACCTCACGGGATCCAAGGTCATCCGCGCATACAACGCCGAAGGATACCGCGAATCAAAGTTCGACGAGGCCAGCGATGCCCTTCTGGACAACAACCTGAAGATCTTCACCTGGATGGCGCCCATGGGAAGCACATCCAACACGGTAGTCAACATCATGACCATATCGATCTACTGGGTCGGTGCCATGCTCATAGCGGATGCCGCGGACCAGGACACCAAATTCCAGCTGTTCTCCGACATGGTTGTGTTTTCATCGTACGCGCTCCAGGTGATGTCGGCATTCATGATGCTCACAGGCATAATCCGCGGGTTCCCCGGCGCGAAAGTCTCGTACGGAAGGATCACAGAGGTCATCGAAAGGGAAAGAGGCGTGCCGGAAGGGAGCTTCGACGGCGAGACATCCGAAACCGGGACCATAGAGTTCAGAGCCGTCACGTTCTCCTACCCCGGAAGGAAAAAGCCTGCCCTGAAAGACGTGAGCTTCAGGATCGGGAAAGGCCAGACCCTGGCGGTCCTCGGTTCAACCGGGAGCGGGAAGAGCACCCTGATCAAGCTCATCCTCCGGCAGTACGACCCGGACTCCGGGCAGGTGCTGATCGACGGGAGGGACGCGAAGGATTACACCCGCAAAGCCCTGTACTCCCGCCTGGGGTATGTGCCGCAGACCCCCATCATATTCACCGGTTCCGTAGAAAGCAACGTCAATTTCGGGGAGACCTCCGCTTCCCGGGATCACGGGGACGTCCTCCGGGCGCTGAGGATAGCGCAGGCGGAAGAGTTCGTCTCGAAGCTCCCCGAAGGCACGGATACCATCCTCTCCCAGTACGGCAAGAACGTCTCCGGAGGGCAGAAACAGAGGGTCACCATCGCCCGCGCCATATGCAAGGATCCGGAGACCCTCCTGCTGGACGATTCCTTCTCCGCCTTGGATTTCAGGACTGACAGGGAATTGCGCGCAGGCCTGAAGAAAGAGATGGCAGGAACCACCAAGGTCATCGTCGCCCAGAGGGTGGGCACGGTCATGGACGCCGACCTCATCATCGTCCTCGACGAGGGCGAAGTCATGGGGATCGGGACCCACTCCAGCCTGATGGAAAGCTGCCGGATATACCGCGACACAGCCATATCCCAGATGGAGGAACGCCGATGCCGCCCGGAGGACCGCCGTGGGCCACCGCGGAGAAGCCCAAATCGCTCTGGAAGACCCTCTGGATCCTGCTGAGATACATCGGGGAGTTCAGATGGCACATCGCCGCCGGGGTGGTGTTCTCGCTGCTGTCCTCCGCGGTCCTTCTGATAGCGCCGCAGTACCTCGCGAGGATGACCGACGAAATCTCCTCCGGCATCGGGAGCGGAAGCATGGATTTCGCCCCCATAGCGGCCGCTGGGATCACGTTGGTGATCCTCTACCTCATGAACATGGTCTTCCGGACCCTGGAAAGCTATGTCGTCCCCTGCGCGTCGGAGCGCAACGGCAACGTCATGCGCAAGGACCTCTCCGCGAAGCTGTTCCGCATACCGCTGAGGATCCTGGACCGCATGAGCGCCGGGGACGTCATGAGCAGGTTCACCAACGACACCGACACCATCCGCACCCAATCGGCGGAATGCATCTGCGATCTCGTGACCGCCCTGACCATGATGGCGGGATCCGCGGCCATGATGATGATGACGAACGCGACGCTGGCCGCCGCGTCGGTGATTCCGGTGCTGATAGGGTTCGGGATCATGCTGGCGATCATCAAGGGGTCCCAGAAGTATTTCGTCGCCCAGTCCAGGAACCTCGGCAGGATGAATGCCCTGGTGGAGGAGATGTACTACGGGATGGACATCGTCAGCACCTACAACGACGGCGACCGCGCCATGGAGAGGTTCGCCGAGATAAACGACAGCCTCTATAAGAGCGCCTTCACCACCAGGTTCGTCTCCAGCCTGATGCCCCGCATGATGGATTTCCTCTCGAATCTCGGATACGTGGTGGTGTGCGTCTTCGGATCGGCGATGATCCTGGAGGGGGAGATCGGATTCGGCATCCTGGTGGCATTCATAGTCTATGTCAAACAGTTCACCGACCCCATCCTCCGCCTGTCGGACACGCTGGCCTCCATGCAGTCGGTGGCCGCCTCCGCGGAAAGGATATTCGAGCTGCTGGGGACGGAAGAGCTCGAAGACGAGTCCCACAAAACAGCCGGGGCCCCGGACGTGGAAGGGAATGTTGCATTCGAGCACGTCTGCTTCTCGTACGAGAAGGGGATCCCGGTCATCCAGGACCTCAATCTCGAGGTGCGCCCGGGCCAGAAAGTGGCCATAGTGGGTCCGACCGGCGCCGGGAAGAGCACCATAGCCAACATCCTGATGAGGTTCTACGAGCTGGATTCCGGAAGGATAACGATAGAAGGCGTCGACATAGCGGATATGAGCCGCGAGACCCTCAGGAGCCTGTTCTGCATGGTCCCCCAGGAATCCTGGACCTTCGGGGCCTCCGTCAGGGAGAACATCACCCTCGGGAAAGAGGGGATAAGCGACAGCCGCATAGAGGAAGTGTGCTCGGCCATCGGCGCCGGCCAGTTCATCGAGGCCCTGGAGAACGGCTACGACACCGTGCTGAACGAATCCGTGCAGCTTTCCATAGGCCAGAAGCAGCTGCTGATGATCGCCAGGGCGATGGTCAGGGACGCCCCTCTGCTGATACTCGACGAGGCCACCAGCTCGGTGGACACCAACCTGGAGAAGAAAGTGGAGGCCGCCATGGACCGCCTGGTCGAGGACAAGGCTTCGTTCATAATCGCCCACCGCCTGTCCACCATCAAGAATGCGGACGTAATACTCGTGGTGAAGGACGGGCGCATAGAGGAGAAAGGCACCTTCGGGGAGCTTCTCGCCGCCGGAGGGTTCTTCAGGACGCTCTACGACAGCCAGTTCGAGGGCTGCGACTGACCTCGGAAATCGAGCATGGCGTGGAAAGCGCCGCAGACCGACCCCAGCGCCGCGCAGGTCTCCAGCGAGAATCCGCCTGGGGTTATGTCCAGATTGTACTTCGGAATTCTCATGATATCCTTCGGCACGCCGTGGGGGCCGATCCCGAACACGAGAAGAAGGCTCTGCCCCCCTCTGACCATCTCCGCGGCCTGCGCCACGTCTATCTTCTTGGAAGGCTCCGGCCTGCACGTCGTCAGCACCGGGACGCCCAGCTGCGGGGGGAAGCCTCTGGAAGGATACGGAAACTTCTGGAAGCGCCCTTTCTCCGCCAAATCCACGAAATAATCGCCGTGGTGGCCTATGCTGGTGGTCCCCGCGATCCATTCCGCCACCTCCACCGGCGTGCGGGTGTCCTCCGGGATCGGGAACCCGAACAGAGCCAGATTCATATCGAAAGCCATAGCCAGGTCCCCCGCGCGGGCTATCACGCGCCTGTGGGGCTCCCTGAAGTTCTGGTCGTAAGAATTGTAAAGTCCGATGGTCAGCCTTCCGCGGGGCATCGCTGGTCCCTCCTGCGGCCGACTATGGCGTAAGCGTCGCCGTCCAGGAACACCTCGTAATCGGGGTTCTCGGCCTGGATGCGCCTGATCTCCTCCATAAGCTGCGACAGCCTCAATTCGCAGGTGCGGATATCGATGAAAATCCTGTCAGGCTCCAAATGAGACCACCATCGCTGATCTGAGAGAAATCATGGTGCCGTGAGCCGGGCTCGAACCAGCGACTTCAAGATCTTCAGTCTTGCACTCTCCCAACTGAGTTACCACGGCGCAATTCCTCAGAATGGATAACTTGTCTATAAAGTTGTTGGCCGTCCAGCCGGCTCATGAGACCGGAAGAAGCATGGGGGAGGGGGATCGCTCCGCCCTGAAGGAGGCCATCATCCTCCCCAGGATCCCCTGCAGGGCAAGGGCGTCCTCGGGGGACAGCGGGATGCATGAGCCCACCCTGTAAGGCACTTCCTTCGCCTTCTCCCTGAGAGCCATCCCCTCGTCCGTGGCGGCCACTATGAGGCTTCTCTCGTCGCCGGGATCGCGGCTGCGCGTGACATAGCCTTTGGCCTCCATCTTCTTCAGCATGGGCGTGAGCGTCCCCGAATCCAGGAACAGCATCTCCCCGAGCTCCTTCGCCCTGACCGACCGGCGCTCCCACAGCACCATCATGGCGATGTACTGCGTATAGGTGATCCCCAGGGCGTCCAGGAGGGGCCGGTACTTCCCGACCACCTCCTTTGCGCATACGTAGAGAGGGAAGCACAGCTGATTCTCCAGCCGGAGAAGATCATACTCCCCTTCGGGCATCAGAGCGCCTTCTCGACTGCCGCCCTGACCTTCTTCATGTCGGCGGTGGGCTCGAAGCGGCCGATGATCTCGCCGCCGCGCCCGATGAGGAACTTGGTGAAGTTCCATTTGACGTTGCCGTTGTTCTTGTAGTCCTTGTCCATGGACTTGACTATCGGCCCCAGAAGGAGCGCTTTGGTGCCGCTGAACCCCTCGAACTCGGTGTTCTCGGACAGATATCTGAACAGGGGGCTGGCGTTCTCTCCGAGGACGTCGATCTTGGAGAACTGGGGGAAAGTTATCCCGAAGCGCCCCTTGCAGAACTGGTGGATCTCCTCGTCGCTGCCGGGAGCCTGCTCCTTGAACTGGTTGCAGGGGAAGTCCAGTATCTCGAGGCCTCTGTCCCTGAACTCGTCGTATATCTTCTGGAGGTCCTCGTACTGGGGAGTGAATCCGCAGCCGGTCGCCGTGTTGACGATGAGCAGAACCTTGCCCTTGTAGTCTGACAGAGGGACTTCGGATCCGTCCCTCGCTTTCACGCTGAAATCGTAGATTCCCATCTGAATCGCCTCAGAGCTGCTGGACCAGCCAGTTCTGGACGCCGATCATGGCGATGAGGTCGAGCTGCTGCTCTCCCCAGTGCATGTCTTCCTCCTCGTCCTTGTAGTATTCCTTGAGGATGTCGTAGGTGGTGACGTCGGCCGCGGCGAGGCACATGATCCCGCTGAGAGCCTTGAGGCCGTCCTTCGATATCTGGAGGTCGGTTTTCACCCATTCGACGGGATCCTTGCACACAGGCATGGCGGGCTTGGCCTCGTTCCTGACTTCCGCGCCGAGGTCCATCATGCGGTCGGCGATCTTGATCACATAGCCCCTCTCCTCGTCGGCGTGCCCGGCATATTTCTCGGCGAGCTTGGAGAATCCGAGGCTGCTGAAGATCCTCGACTGGATCATGTGCCCGTCGGCCTGCTGGGAGAGGTTGGTCACGATCATCTGCATGGCGTCCAAAAGTTTCCTGCTGTCTTCCATTTCGTTCACCTTTCAATTTCGTACAATTAAATTGTATGCAATTAAAATTATTAAATGGTTTCGGGCAGACAGAAAAACAAGATCGGAAGCCCGGGATGGCCTCATGCCCGGACTTCGAATCCGACCTCGGTGCCGAAATCCTTCAGCCGCTGGATCTTGGATTCTATCAGGGATATCGAATCCCTGTCGCACACCAATATGGAGTCCCTGCCCATCAGGCATTCCCCCATGCACGACTCGAATCCGTTGAACACATAATCCGCCGGAAGCGAGGAGTCATACATCATCCTGCGGGATACCGTCCCGAAAACGCCCACCTTGGAATCGCCCCTGCCGTCCAGGATCCTGCCGAGAGCCGCGGCATCCGTATCGGTTCCCACCGGGATCGCAGTCATCCTGCCTTTGGGGCCGGACACCATCTTGGAAACCAGCTGGGATTCCGTCCTCGGATACGGCGCCGGATCCTCCCCGCGGAAGGCTGCGAGATTGTTGTTGATCACGAACATGGAAGGCTGCATGACGCCGGTGGAATGGACCGCCATCGGATCGGAGTAGAAATCCTCGGAATTCCCGGAGAATATGAGTTCCCCTCTCCTGAGCACGTGGATCTCGTCCGCCCAGGCGTAAGCCAGATCGACGTCGTGGGTGGATATCACTATGGTGGTGCCCATATGGTGGAGCTGTTCCGCGAGCTCCATGAGCTCCAGAGCCATCTGCGGATCCAGGCCGGCGGTGGGCTCGTCCATTATCAGGACCTCGGGCTTCATCGCCAGAGCCCCGGCCAGAGCGAGCCTCTTCCTCTGCCCGTAGGACAGCTGGAGCGTGTTCTTGTCCCTGAGATCCCCGAGGCCGGTCTGGAAAAGGGCTTCCTCGACCCTCTCCTTGACCTCGCTCTCGGGCAGCTTCATGTTCCTGGGACCATAAGCGATGTCGGTCTCCACAGTCTGCCCGAAAACCTGGTCGTCGGGATTCTGGAGCACCACCGCGATTCTGGAGCGCAGCGCCGTGAGGCCTTTCTTCCTGTAGCTCACAGGCTCCCCCATGACCTTCACGACGCCTTCCTTGGGCTTCACGACGCCGTTGAAGTGGTAGAACAGCGTGGACTTCCCCGCGCCGTTGGCACCCAGGATGACGGTCTTGACGCCTTTCCTGATGGAGATGCTGACGCCCTTCATGGAAGGCGTCTTCGCGCCCTCGTAATAGTAGGTGATGTTCTCCGTCTCTATGACATTCACATGACCACCTCCACGCACTTCCCGAACTGCTCCATGGACTGTATGCGCTCCAGGACCGCGGCTCTGACGCTTTCGTCGCAATATAGTACGGCATCGCGGCCGGAAACCGCCTCCATGAGGCAATGCTCCACCGCGTTGAAATGGAAGTCGGGGGTCATCCCGGCGGCCCTGAACAGGCGGCGGACGTTGGACCCGTATATCCCCACGCGGCCTTCTCCGGCACATTCCGGCAGGGAATCCGACACCGGGATCAGGCGTATCTTCCCGGCCGCGTCGCAGTCCGGCAGCATCTTGCAGAGCATCTGGCTGTTGGTCCTCGGGAAAGGCGCCTCGGGCAGCCCGCGGATGGCCTGCACCGAATGGTTGACGGAGAACGTATGCGGGAGCACCAGGCCGGCCAGCGCCGTCTGCACCCTGTCCTCGAAAAAAGGCTCCGGCTTCCCGGAATAGACAAGCTTCCCCCTCCTCAGGACATGGATCTCGTCCGCCCATGAGTAAGCCAGGTCCACGTCGTGGGTCGATATTATGACGGTGGTGCCCGCCGAGATCAGCTCCTCCACGAGCTCGATGACCTCCTGGGACATCTGAGGGTCCAGGCCGGCGGTGGGCTCGTCCAATATCAGGACTTTGGGGTCCGTCGCCAGCGCCCCTGCAAGAGCGACCCTCTTCCTCTGGCCGTATGAAAGCTGGATCGTGGGCCGGTAGCGGTAGTCCTCCATGCCCACCTTGAACAGCGAATGCTGTATCCTCCGCTCGATCTCGTCCCTTTCCATGCCCATGTTCATCGGGCCGAAGGCGACGTCCTCCTCCACGGTGGCGGAGAATATCTGTTCGTCGGGGTTCTGGACGACGACCGAGATCTCGTTGCGCAGGACGCTGAGCGCCTCGCGCGTGTATTCCAGGGGCTTCCCGCGGTAGAGGACCTCCCCCGATTTGGGCTTGAAAATGCCGTTGAAATGGTAGAACAGCGTGGATTTCCCCGCGCCGTTGGCGCCAAGGATGACGGTCCTCACGCCTTCGGATATCCCGACGCTGACGGAATCCAGCGAGGGATCCTCCTGCCTGGAGGTGTAAGCGTAGGTCAGATCCCTGGTCTCCAGGATGTTGGCCATCATATCGCCTCCCCGAAGAACAGCTTGGCCATGTTTATCCAGCCTTCGGTATGGATTCCGAACAGGTAGATGAGGACGAAAACGGCGGCGGTGAACGCGATCCATTTGACCCCTACCTTCGGAGGCGAATTGTATACCGGGAAAAAGCCCTGGTAATTCCTGCAGTCCAGGGCGATCTGCGCCTTGTCGGCCATGTTGGAAGATGAGGTGAATATCCCCACCGCTATCGACGCGGTGGTCTTCATGGTGTTCATGAAGCCGTTGAAACCCATCCTGCAGTGCGCCGCGTCCCACATGGACTCCATCCTCTCCAGAAGAAGGAATCCGTATCTGTAGATGAGGACCACGAGCTCGGAAACCTCGCGGGGCATGCGTATCTGCCTGAGGGCCTGCGAGAGATGCGGGATCGGGGTGGAAGTGGCGAAAGCCAGCATGACGGACATCCCCGCCACTCCGCGGAAAAGGATGAGCCAGGCCTTGTTGAAGCTGTCTGCGGTCATGTAGATGTCGAACCAGAGGAGATTAGTGTCCCATATCGCCGGATCGGCTTTGTCCCCAGTGATGGATATGATCCCCGCGCCTATGGCGAGAATGAGCAGCGCCTCCGCCAGGGCCAGGCCCACGAAGAACGGTATCTTGAAATTGGTGGAGTAGGCCATCAATATCAGCCCTATAGCCAGTGTAACGAACGGGACCAGCATCGAGCTGGTCATGATGTTGACTATCAGGACCGCGATTACGAACAGGAATTTTCCCAAAGGCGCCCACGACAGCATCCTGGAACTGTAGGCGAGCGTATCCATCTGCGTCTGCTCTGACATGTTATGACCGGTCGTCAAAATTGGAATGAGGGGGCTGGCCCCTCGAAGTTTATGCTCTCTTGACCGTGCGGCCGATGAAATAACCGATGATTATCGCGCCGATGGCGGCCTGAAGGGCGAAGAGAAGGCTCTCGGTCTCTCCGGGAAGCTCGTAGTCCCCGAAGATGCCGCTCCACCAGGGTTCGTATCCGGGATCCACGTCTTCGACCACGCCTTCGGCACCGTCGTCGGCGCCTCCGAACTCGGCCCCCTGGGTGGCTCCATATGCCAGAGCCGCGAGGCACATGATCGCGATGACCGCGAATCCTCCGATGTAGATCCATTTGCTGTTGCTCATGCGGAGACCTCCTTCTTGGGCTTGAAGGAGTCGACGGTGATGTCGAGGAGCTCGGGCTTGTTGCGGATGAGGTAGGTGGCGAACATGAAGAACAGGATTCCTTCGATGATTGCCAGAGGGATCTGGGTGACCGCGTAGTTGGTCATGAAATCGACGAACGCTTCGACGGACTGCCCGTGGTTGAGGGTCATCTGGAAAGCGGTGACCACATAGGTGAACAGGTCGGCGAAGAGAGCCGCGAAGAACATGCTGAGAGGCACGTTGCCGGTGGCTTTCTTGAGGAGTATCCAGAACAGGAGACCGCAGGCGGGTCCGGCGATCCCCATGGAGAAGATGTTGGCTCCGAGGGTGGTGAGACCGCCGTGGGCCAGAAGGATGGCCTGGAATATCAGGACGATGGTCGCGAGGAAAGAGGTGGCGCAGATCCCGTACATGACGACGGAGAATCCGGTTCCGGTGGGGTGAGAGCTTGATCCGGTGACGGACGGTATTTTCAGAGAGGACAGCAAGAAGATGAAGGCCCCAGCCAGAGCGATGGTCATTTTGTGCTCCGGATGGTTCCTCATCAGGTCGATGATTTTTTTGGCTCCTAGGATTACGAACGGGATTGCCAGTACGAACCATACGGCGCACCAGATCGGGTCTAGGAACCCTTCCATTATGTGCATGATTTCACCTGAATAATATTTCGAAAGCCGGGCACGCTATCCGTCATCGATTAGATAAACGTTTGGATAACTAATCCATAGTTACATTTAAATACAGTATTTCTGAGATGTATTCATAATCATCAGAATAATTTAGCTATACCTAAATTAATTTAAATTTGACAAAAAAAATTATGCGGACGGATTGGTGCGGCGGGAAGGGAGAGCCCCTCCCGCCCGGAAAAAAATCAGAGATCCTCTCCGCCGGCCTCCGAGAAGGCCTCGGTTATCGCTTCGATCTCTTCGTCCTCGGGATCGGACATG
>JAEEJP010000121.1 GCA_016281925.1 Methanomassiliicoccaceae archaeon | reverse complement strand
TGCCCACGGGACGCCCGTAGATGACGGGCGCGATAGAAGCCGGATGTAAGCGCCGAGGTCCGCCGAGGCGTTCAGTCCGGGCTCACTAACGTCCCGAGCGCCGCTGGGGTGTGGTCTAGCCGTCAGTCAGGTTCCGTATGTCTACTCATCCTCAGTTTATTATTTTCAGTTTACATGATATTTATAGCCATATGTGCCGTCTTTAAATATGCGCCAATATCAATTCCGATACTTGGATGGGTTGTCGGCGATGTGCTTCCACGCGTCTCGGAGAATCTGTTTTATAGTATCATTAAATCGTCGTTCTATGGCAATCGTGAGTATCGGCGCTATGGATAACGGCGACTCCAATGTCTTTGTCGTGAAGGGCGGCATCAATATCCTCATCGACACAGGCCTTGGCCGCAATCCCGCCGCGCTGATATCCCGCGTGAAATCCGTCTTAGGCGGATCGGAGCTGGATATGATCGTCCTGACTCACTGCCATATAGACCACATAGGCGGTCTCAGATGCCTTATGGACGAATTCGGCTGCAAAGCATATGCTTACGGGGAGGACGCTTGCCATATCAGGGACGGAAACTCCGCATACGTTCTCAGCGGCATGTTTTCGGCCGATTACCGGGGGATCCCCGTGGAAGACCTATCTGACGGCCAGATTATAGATGCCGGCTCCCACAGATTGGAGGTGGTCAGCACGCCTGGCCATACGGCCGGTTCGATCTGCCTTTACGATCATGCAACTAAATCCCTGATATCTGGCGATACGCTGTTCGTGGGAGGATACGGACGCACGGACTTCGCCGGCGGATCGCTGCCCAAACTCATTGGCTCGCTCAGGTCTCTGGCGAGATTCGATATCAAAAGCCTTTATCCCGGGCACGGCGAGGTGTGCTTGGATAGGGGCGGCGCCTGTTTGATCGAAGTATTGGAAGGACTAGGTGTTTGTATTGAAGATTATTAAGTGCGATCTTTCCAACGGATTCGGCGCAAAATGCGAGGAAGCAGTTCTCGCCGCGGCCGAAGACATAGCTGCTGGCAGGCTGATCGTTTATCCTACCGAGACCGTATACGGGATCGGGGCGGATATCTACAACGAATCGGCCATCAAAAACCTGTATGTGGCCAAGAACAGGCCTTTCGATATGGCGCTTTCCGTCGCGGTTTCCGACAAAGCCATGCTCGAACGCGTCGCTGTCCTCAACGAGAACGCAGACAAACTGATCAAAGCGTTCCTGCCCGGGCCGCTGACCATCATCATCAAGAAGCAGTCGGATGTGCCAGACATAGTGACCTCATCCTCGCAGAAAGTGGGGATACGCATCCCGGACAACAGATTCGCGCTCGAGCTCATAAGGCGCACCGGGCCGATCGTGGCCACCTCGGCCAATCTCCATTCGCATCCGGATGCGGTCGACATCGATTCGGCGGTCGCCGATCTCGGCACTTCCATCGATACCTACATCGACGCCGGGAAATGCGATCTCGGAAAGCCGTCCACCATCGTCTGGCTCGACGGCAACGAGGTCGAGATCGTCCGCCAGGGCGCCATACCTGTGAGCAAAATCATGGAGGTCCTGCAATGCTGAGCGAAGACCAGCTTGCGAAGCTCCGCACCGCCGGCAAAGTATCCGCCGCGGCGAGGGAGCTCGGGCTGTCCATGGTGAAGGAAGGCGTGAAACTGTACGATGTCGCGCAGGAAGTCGAAGGCTATATCCGCGAGCACGGGTGCGGCCTCGCGTTCCCATGCAACATCAGCATAAACGAGATCGCGGCGCATTACACCCCCAGTTGCAACGACAGCAAGGTTTTCGAGCTGGGGGACGTCGTCAAAGTCGATTGCGGGGCCGAATTGGACGGATACGTCGGTGATACCGCGGGAACCGTCGAAGTCGGCACCAACGCCTACAGGGATCTCGTAGAGATATCCAAGACGGCCAGGAATGCCGTGGCGGAGTTCATCGGGGACGGCATCCCGCTGTCCGAGATCGGGAGGACGGTGGAGATGACCATCAATTCAGCCGGATTCACCCCGATCATGAACCTCTGCGGGCACCAGATCGAGCCCTACAACCTTCATGCCGGCCTTTCCGTGCCGAATTACAACAACGGCTCTGACGAAAGGATCAGAGCAGGGATGGTAGTGGCTGTCGAGCCGTTCGCCACCAACGGCTCCGGAGAGGTCAGGAACGGCAGGCCCGGGAACATAGTCCGCATCGCCAGGGAAAGGAAGATATCCGACCCCAAAGCGGCGGAGTTCTTCGAGTACGTCAAAGGCGAATTCAAGACGTTCCCGTTCTGCGCCCGCAGCTGCGATTTCCCGGACGCGGAGAGGCTGGTGAAGACCCTGGTCCGCCACGGCGTCCTGTCCAGCTATGCCGAGCTCGTCGAAGCCGAAGGCGGGATAGTCTCCCAGCACGAGTATACCTTCTATATCGACGGCAGCCGCGGGGAAGTCACTACGCTCCCATAAACATTAATTACCAAACCATTTATCCGTCTTTTGCGCCGGAGTTGCCAAGCCTGGTCAAAGGCGATGGACTCAAGATCCATTCTCGTAGGAGTTCGCCGGTTCGAAGCCGGCCTCCCTCCCCTGATGTTTCCGGGCGAACGTATATTAACAATAAGGGCTTCCGACCGAGATACGTAAACTCAGCATCCGTTTTTCCGAGGAAAAACAAAAACTGAGAGCTCCTTCCGG
>JAEEJP010000009.1 GCA_016281925.1 Methanomassiliicoccaceae archaeon | reverse complement strand
GTACTTCAACCTGGTAAATGCAGCGGAGAGGGACTTCTGCAAGGTGTCGTTCTTCTCCTGCGACGCGAGGACGGAGAGCGACATGGCCGTGGCGGCCGTAAGGAGGCTGAGCGAGGACGCCGGCGAGGACATAGGGCAGCTCCTCGGCTGAGACCGATGGGACGTTTTCCGGGACTGCGGCAACGGAAGAAGATAAGGCAGGCGTCTATATCCGTCGATGATTCGGCAACGTTCGAATTGATCGTCCTTTTCCGCGGGCGGCGGCCGAGGCTAACAGGCCTTTGCCGCCGTCTTTTACGGGCCATTTATCGTCGGAGTTTTGACGACCTCGCTGTATGTCAGGCGATGAAAGGTTTTGGAGAGTCTTGGGCAGATGTTTCAGATCGATCCGCGGATTGGGGTGATTCATATGCTGGCCGTCTTCTAGGTTCTTGGCGTCCGTGCTAGCGGGCGTTGTATATGAATAATAAAATATTGATAACTAAAGCATATTAAATAATATTATTTTTAAAATCGTAATAAATAAATATGCACATGTGATGCTCATCGCAGGATACGGCCAGATGTCGTTAATCCTGTCCTTTCCAATCCAGATCGGGCACAGGATCATCATATGTCACTTGGATGGTGTCTTCGACATCGGCAGTCGGGGGCCCAGGACATCGGTCGTATCCGCCATGGGCGGAACCAGCTCCTCATACCTCCGTATACGGTTTCGCCCTTTCCCTGGCTACTGTTGTTCCCGATATTTTTCAGTCTTCGTTCCATGAGATGGACTTGCCCCGTCATCTAGGCGTTCATGAATGACCGTGTTTTTGCCGGGGGAGTCGCGGACGTTTTTCCGCATGTAATTGAAAGCATTGGCGACGAAACATCGGGGAAACGGATGCGGAGCGGCCGCCCGCGATCTTTCTTTCGACCGCAGGCAGGCTCCTGCCAGAAGTTTTCAGGCCTTGTCCTTTTTGGATGTAATGCGCTTCACCACGGCCGGCCCGTAGGCGCAGATCAGATAGCAGATCACAAGCGAGACCACGGCCAGGACGTACCTCATCGGCCCGGTGAAATCGGACGCCAGGCTGACGTCGGAGCCGAATGTGAAGAACGGCGCCAGAATCATCTTGGCTACGAACAGGTGCAGCAGCAGGATGCCCAGAGTATGCTTCCCGACCTCGGAGAACACGGTCGATATCAGCGGGATTTTGGAAATGATGTAGCACAGGCATATCAGCATGACGAACGCGAAGGTCGCCTCGACAGTGTACGGTATGGCGGAGTACCCTCCGTATTTCCCGAAGTCCATGAAGTCGAAGTCTATGCTCGGAGGGAGCAGGAACACCAGAGCCAGCGTCGCCGCCATGCTGCCGAGGAACAGCGCCCAGAACTTGCCGCTTTTGAGTCCCGCCGCCTCTATCCTCTCGACGACCTCGTGCTTGGCCAGATACATGCCGATGATCATGAAGACGGCGGCTATGGGGCAGAGGTTGAGGTTGAAGGGGAGGCTGAAGGAGAACAGCTCCCTGTATGCTATGGTCACGCCCAGAAGCGCCGAGATGACCAGGATTCCGAGCTTCTTGTTCTCCCTAATGCGGTCGGCCACCGCATAGAATATCACGCAGGCGATGAGAAGTACCCACAGGAAGTAGTATCCCGCGGAGAAGCCGCATATCGCCCAGGGGATCCTCGGGTCCGGGGCCCTTATGTCGAAGTCCAGGAAGCTGCGCTCAAGGGTGAAGGCCCTTTCCAGGCAAAGTTCGAGGTCGTCCAGGTTGGTGGGCTGGCCCCACAGGAGGCACCAGAGGAAGCATATGAGGGAAAGACAGACGGCGGCCGTCACGAGAGCCAGGAACAGAACCTTCAGGCGGCGCCTCATGTTTTCGCGGAACCCTCTTCCCGGCTTGAAGAAATAGCCGGAGATTATGAAGAATGAGATCAGCCCTAGGTACAGCGCCTGCACTATCGGGGACGGCTCCCCGACATCGCTCTTCACTACTATCCCTATATGCAGTATCACGATGATCGATATCGCCGCGCCCTTGAGTATGTCGACGGAGCGCAGGCGGACCGAAGAGCCCGTGCCTTCAATGACTGTCAAATCCTATCACCAAGCCATGCTCGCATGCGTCTTGTTCGTATTAGTGTTTCGGCGATATGTTCGGGTCGTTTCCGAACGATTTCTGGCCGAATGCGGAGGCCTCGGCGTCGTTCAGATCGCATATAAGCCTAATGTCAGGTCGATTCTAACAATTTGCATCCAATTCATGTCGACTTTAAATACCAACATGCAGACTCCGACTTCATGACCGTGACGTGTTACAACGGGCCCTTGACGATATGTTCCGGAAGCCAGTACAGGATAAGGTTGGAGGGCAAGCTCAGGAGGCTCCTGGGAGGGGAGAGGATCGTGGGGCCTCTGGACGCTTCTATCAAGAAATGCGTCGAGAAAGGGGCCATCGACGCGAGCACAGGAGAGCAGCTGATCGAGATCTCGAGGTTCTGCGATGCCGCGTACACCTTGCCTGAGAGCGAGCCCCCGTCCGAGGAGACGATAAAGTCTTGGTCCGACATAATCGAGGCGCTTCGAGCACGAAAGCCGGGAACGCCATATGATCTTTGGAAACCGGGACGCCGTCAGACAAGCCGTGGACGATGCCGTCCGTTTTCGAACACTCTATGAGCGACTCCGTGTCCTGCTCTTCGTCTTCATCGTTTCCAGCTTTTAGGGGCGGTCGTTAGCCGTTGTAAGAACCCGGCGGTGCCGTGACCAGACATGGGACTTGCTATATCGTGCATACATGCGATCAGGAAGGCGTACTGCCTTTCGTCGCTGCCGGTCGGAACCCGGGTCAGCGTACTTCAGGAAGGCGGCCACGCCAATGGCGCATGATCTCGGCGTGGAGATTATTCCGGGTAGGCGACGGCTTGATAGGATGCATGCGTCCGCCAGAAAGAGTCGGCATCGCATCTCTGGCGCAGTGCTGACATCGATTGCGGGGATGCTCGGAGCCATATCTGGAGAGCTCGGAGCGGAGCTCATCCCTGCTCATCCCGTCGAAGACCCTGCGCCTGGAGAGGGTGTAGTCCCCGGACTCGCGGTTCATATATGCCACGAAGCGCTCCGCGTCCACTACGCCTACTGCCTTCACCAGTATGTCCATGCATATCATCGCGTTCTCG
>JAEEJP010000002.1 GCA_016281925.1 Methanomassiliicoccaceae archaeon | reverse complement strand
CAGATGTTCCACGACCAGCGCAGATACATGAGCGACTACAAGACCAGGCTGATGATGGTCTCCAAGATCGAAAAGAAAGAGAAGGCAGAGGAGCAAAAGGAAATCTCCATAAAGATACAGGCCGCCCGCAAATCCGGGAAGAACGTCCTGATGGCCGAGAACCTCTCCGTCGGATACGGCGGGAAGACCGTCCTGAGGAACATCAATCTGGAAGTCGACAAAGGCGACAAGCTGGGGATATTCGGGCCCAACGGAGCCGGGAAATCCTCGCTTCTCAAAGCCATCCTGGGGGAGATCCCCTGCGGAGGGAGCCTTTGGGTCGCCCCGGGAGCCAAGATCGGATACTACTCGCAGAACCACGAGAACCTCGACATGGGCCTCACGGCCGAGGAGCAGATGCTGCTTGCCATCGGGCCGGACAGGAAAGCCGACGCCAGGAACATGCTGGCCAGGTTCCTCCTTTTCGGAGACGACGTCACCAGGAAGATAAGCACGCTGTCCGGCGGGCAGAGGGCCAGAGTTTCCATGTGCCTCCTCCTGCACGGGGAGACCAACCTCCTGGTTCTGGACGAGCCGACGAACTATGTGGACATCCAATCGAAGCATATCCTGGAGCAGGCTCTGGCCGAATACGACGGGACCGTGATTGCCGTGACCCACGACAGATATTTCCTGGACAACGTGTGCGACAGGGTCGCCGAGGTCAAGGACGGCACCGTCACGGTTTACAGCGGCAATTACACGGACGTGAAAGGGAAGCCGGAGCCGAAGAAAGCCGCTTCAGAAGGCGCGAAATACAAAGTCCTCGCGCCGTTCACCAACTGGGTCACCAACACGAAATATGCCAAGGGCGACAAGGTCACCATAACCGAGGAAGAGATGAAAGGTTTCGAGAATGCCATGAACCAGGGGAAGCTCAAGAAACTCAAATGAGCGGGATACGAAACCGATCTCCGACGGGATTGAAACCGGCAGCTTATGTGGGGAAGCGGCTTGACTGCCTGATCTGGACGTACGACCGCAACGGCATCCGGCGCATCGATCTGCGGACAGAACCATGATCCGCTGCCTGTTGCGATCGGCCATATCATTCAGCGGTCAGAGGAATGCCTCCTCCAAGACGGCCCTGGCCTTCTTGTTCCTGAAGCATACCCCGTACATCAGCGTCCTTCCCGTCAAGGAATGGCAATAGCCTTTCCTCTTTATCTGGAGCAGCCCCTCTTCCGCCTCTCTCAGCCAAGATTCTGGATCGTCGGAATTCCCCCTCTTGAACTCGACCACGACGTTGGGGACGGCCGGAGAATTCCTTGTCATGATCAGATCGGCCCTGCCGTTGCCGGCCTCCTTCTCGACGGTCATCCTATACCTGCCCAGCATGGCCATCGCCGCTCCGGCTATGATCAGCTGATAATCCCCCTCATCTTTCAGCTGGATCGACTTGAAATTCTCCGCGAGGATGGAGAATGCATTCCTCTCGACGCCGGCGACATCCCCTTCCCCCAGAGCTTTGAACAGATCCCTGAACTGCTGCTGCACGACTGTGCCCGACCTGTTCAGGATGGCGTCGCAGAATACGCCGTAAACCTCCCTGTTGGGAATGGACAGCAGATAGCCGCTTCCGTTCGGGGCCGCGCTGAGATATCCGGCCATAGTCATGACGGACAGCAGCGCATCCCTTCCGCCCATCAGATCGCCGATCGAGACCGCGGCAAATCCGGCCCCCTCTATGCCTCCTCCGCCACCCAATATGATGAGACCGTCAAGCGTCCCTTCGTCCGCGAGATCCATCAGAACGCCGATTATGGAGTTGTCGCTGGTTCTGCCCCAATACTCGCCAGGCACAAATCCGCTGTCGACATACCTTATCACGCTCCATGGGTTGTACACTTCCGCATCGCCGAAAGCGTACCCGTCATACCATTCCCTGCATTCTTCGAACTTCTCCGGATGCCCGGCATCTTCCAGGATTCTTCTGACCTCGGACTCGGTGAAGCCGAAGCGTTCGCTGAACCCTTTGGAAAGCGCGTTGTCGACGTACAGATTGTTCAGACCGGAGAATATGCTTTCTTTGGCGATCTGCATCACGCCGGTGAGCACCGCGAAGCGCAGATGCGGATTGTCCTTGAGAACCGGGGAATAAAGCCTCCTCAGAAACTTCACGATGTCGTCCAGGATGTCCTTCCCGAAAGAGCGCGTGACAGGGTCGTCATATTCGTCTATCAGAAGTATCGGGGATTTCCCGTGATAATCATGGAGGACTTTGCATAGAAGGTACAGCGAATCCTCAAGGCATTCGGCATCCGCTTCCATCGAAAGGATCCTGTTGAAATCTTCCAGAAGCCCGTCGTCCATATCGGATTCTCTGATGTACTTGAACTCGATGAAAAGATTCCGGACCTTTCTGGCGAACCTTTTCCTGAACGAATCGATGGAGTCCGAGTCCAGATCCTTCATGCTCAGAAAAATCACAGGGTAGGCGTTCCTATGCTCGTCAAGATCTTTCCGACTGTCTATCGCCAACCCTCTGAACCATGGGTTCCCCTTATACTTCATATTGAAAAAAGCGTCCAACATGGACATGTTCAGAGACTTCCCAAACCGCCTGGGCCTCGTAAAAAGGATGACCTCTTTGCCTCTGCTGCCCAGAATCCTCGCGATCAATTCCGTCTTATCGACATAATAAAGCCCGTCATCGCGAAGCCTCTTGAAATCGCTCTTTCCGATTGCCAGCTCTTCCACGAAATCCCCATCGTTTTGGTCCATGATAGCGTTTACGAAGGGCCTATTCTAAAAAAGCGACGCGAGAATGCAACACTGCACGGCTGCCGGGTGCCGTCATAACCTCTCTTATCCGATGAAAAAACCTAAGAACCGAAAAATAAAGGATGGTGGACCCAGCCGGATTTGAACCGGCGACCTCCGCCGTGTGAAGGCGACGTCATAACCCCTAGACCATGAGTCCGTACGACTCCCCATCCCATTTTAGTATAAAAATATGGCTACAAAGCATCTGACAGCGCATAGCCTCGGAAACTTCCGTCAAAAAAGATCCTCTGTGGGTTCCGGAAGAGTGAAGGAGGAGGAGCCCTGCCGGCATCCCACAGATGTTATGGACTAATCATCCAATATGGCCTGCGACTATTTATAAAAATCCGTATTTGGACGTGTTAAACCTGTATTTTTGGCAATATTATGCCTTAAAAACGCGGAAATAATGACTAATCAATATAATTGGCAAGAAATGATTGACAGAAAAACGAAATAAATGGTGGACCCGGCCGGGATTGAACCGGCGACCTTCGCCTTGTAAGGGCGACGTCATAACCACTAGACCACGAGTCCGCGATTCCCCGATTTCCTATGCATATTTAAATATGGCTACTTGCGAAAGCATCTTCTACGCTTATCATCGGCCTGACGGACGATCCGGCGCATGCCACGGACGCATGATTGGATTATACGTCTGTTCATAATCGAACAGAGTGCACCACTGACAGCCGACGCAGTCCGGATGGAAGAATCCCGAAACAGATGCTGCGCACCGGAACGGGAGCTTGGAAGCCAGACTCAACAATAAAATACGAGGACATCCATGCAGGAACGTTGCGATTGTAGTCCAGCGGTTAGGACGGATGCTTCCCAAGCCTCTGACTCGGGTTCGAATCCCGGCAATCGCACCATTTTCCATTTCCTTGCATTTTCTGTCCGCCCGATATCAATCTTATAATATGTGCGCGACATACGGATGGGCATGGAAATGCTGGAGATAGACGGCTCGAGAGGCGAGGGTGGAGGACAGATGGTCCGCACCTCCGTAGCGATGGCCACCGTCACCGGCAAGCCGACGCACCTGACCCGCATAAGGGAGAACAGGCCCACAAACGGGCTCTCGAAGCAGCACTGCGCCGCGGTCAATGCCGTGGCGGAGATGGCGGGATCCACAGTGGAAGGCAATTCCATAGGCTCTAGGGAGCTTGTTTTCATCCCCGGCAAAGAGCAGGTCTACGACATCCAGATGAACATCGGGACCGCCGGCAGCGTGAGCCTGGTGCTCCAGGCGATGTTCCTCGCCGCGCGCAACCACAGGAAGAAGCTGACGGTGGACATCAGCGGAGGGACCAACGTCATGTGGGCTCCTCCCATCGACTCCTACCAGCATCTCCTGTTCCCTCTGATGAGGAAGATGGACATAAACGCCGACGTGAAGATCATCGACCGCGGATTCTACCCCCAAGGAGGGGGCCGGGTGCTGGCGACGCTGGATCCGATAAAGGAAATCAAGCCGCTGGACATCAGAACCCTCGGGGATCTGGTGGGCATAAAAGCCGTATGCTTCAGCCAGAGGCTCCCGGACTGGGTCACGAAAGACATGATGCGCAGCTGCGGCGACGCCCTCGCCCCGATCGGGGACGTGGAATTCGAGATCCATAAGACCGAAGGCGATTCCCGCGGCGCCGGGATCGTGCTGGTGGCCGATTTCGAAAACGGGATGCTGGGCAGCAACGCGCTCACATCCAGGGGCCACACCGCAGACAAAGCCGGCGAAGATGCCGCCGCCGACCTCATCAAAGAGATGAACAGCGGAGCCACGATGGACGTGCACACCGCGGATCAGGTCCTCCCGTACATGGCGATGGCAACCGGGAAGAGCGGATTCACGGTGTCCCGCATCAGCAGGCACCTTCTGAGCCAGATGGACACCCTGGAATCGTTTTTGGACGTCAAGTTCGGAGTCAAAAGGATGGATGACATATACAGGTTCACCGTAACTCCGTGCGATAGCAATGAGGCCGTTCATCCACGTTAACTGCGCAATGTCCGCCGACGGCAAGATCGCCGGCGAGGACCGCACCCAGGTCAGGATATCCTCGGACGAGGACAAGGCCCGCGTAAAGAACCTCAGGAAGAAATACGACGCGATTCTCGTAGGGGTGGGCACCGTTCTGGCCGACAACCCCCATCTCACGTTCAAGGACGGCACCTACGACACGAACCCCATCCGCATAGTCCTCGATCCGCACGGGAAGACGCCCGACGACGCCCTCATCCTCGATGAGAGAGCCCCGACGGTCATGGTCACATTGGAAGGTTGCAACAGGGAATGGGACTGCGAGGAGACCGTTCGCGCAGGGAAGGAGACCATAGATCTGGAATCGGTGATGGACACGCTCGCCGAGGAGATCGGCATCGAAAGCATGCTGGTGGAAGGCGGCGGGCGCACGATATCGTCGTTCTTCAGGTCGAAGATGGTCGACAGATACACGGTATTCGTCGGCGGCCTCATAATAGGCGGGTCGGAAGCCCCCACACCCTGCGACGGGGACGGATGGGCGGCAGAAAACGGGATAAAAATGGAGCTCAAAGGCTGCGATGTCCTGGGGAACGGCGCCCTTCTCACGTTCGAGCCCAAGTTCCGATCGCTTCTCCGAGGGCGCCAGGACGAACTTGTAGTTGTTGAAGCCCTCGCCGAAAACCTCTTTCGATTCCGCCTCGTAGGCTTTCCCGGTGGCATCCTCGAGGATTTTAGACATGAAACCCACCGCGTATCCCCCGAAAGATCTAGCGGAACCCTCGGTCATCATCATATCGTCCCTGAGGACTATCGTCAGAGGCTTCAGCGAGAACACGTTGATCTCTCCCAGCCCCATCTTCGAATAGTAATCGCGGGCGTTGGCCACCGTATCCTCGATGGTTCCGCCGGTCAGAGACCCGCCCAGAGCCATGGCATGGAGCCACCCGATTATATGTGCCATCGGCTCTATGGAAAGGCCTATCCCGTCCATGCCCAGGAATATGAACCTGACCATGGCGTCGCGAGTTTTCACCGGATCCGACACGATGGAGGAGATCGACCTGATTATGGCGTCCATCGAAGCGTCTTCCGGCTCCTTCGAATAGGCGAACCTCACCGAGCACAGTGAATATACCTTCCTGCGGCTGTCCTCCGGGTCGTCATATATGCTGATGAGCCCCTGCTCCACCATGCGGCTCAGATGGACCGAAAGGGTGGATTGCGCTTTGTTGAGTGCCTTCGCGAGCTCGGTCAGAGATCTGTCCGAATCCCTCAGCTCGGCGAGGATGCTTCTGTGGACATCGTTCGATACCTGCACAAGGCCATGTTCCGTGTAATAAATCTCGAAATCGGTGAGCGGCCCGTCAGTCATCGTATACCAATCATCATGGCGCTTAAAATCATTGCGCAATATCATCCGATTGTTCCGCGCCGAATAATTCCATATAGTCATCGGATGATTGGAGCGGACGATGAAAGCGACTGTCGGCGGGAAACCCCGCGATATCAGGGCCGTCTGGTTCGAAGACGGGAAAGTCATGATGATAGATCAGAGGAGGCTGCCGGCGGAAGTCGCCGTGAAAGCGTTCTCCGGATATCCGGATGTCGCGGAGGCCATACGCAACATGACCACCCGCGGAGCGCCTTCCATAGGGGCATCCGCGGCGTACGCGATGTGCCTGGCCGCCCTGGAAGGATGCGACCTGGCCAAAGCCGCAAAAGACATCAAAGCGGCCAGGCCGACGGCCAACGATCTGTTCTATGCCGTCGACTACATGGCCGCGAAGCTGTCCGGCGGAGCGGATCCCATAGAAGCGGCCGACGGATACGCCCAGATGATGGTCGACAAATGCGTCCGCATCGGGGAATTCGGCGCCGGGCTCATAAAAGACGGGATGAAGCTCATGACGCACTGCAACGCCGGCGCTCTGGCCACCGTCGACGTCGGGACGGCGCTGGCGCCGATGAGAAAGGCGAAGGAACAGGGGAAGAAGTTCTTCGTGTATGCGTCGGAGACCAGGCCCCGCCTGCAGGGGATGCAGCTGACCGCTTGGGAGCTGGGTCAGGAAGGCATCGACCATGCCATCATCCCCGACGGCGCGTCCGCATACTACATGTCCAAAGGCGTCGACATGATAATCACCGGAGCCGACAGGATAGCTGCCAACGGGGATTTCGCCAACAAAATCGGGACTTTCGACAAGGCCATCGCCGCGAAGCACTTCGGGATACCGTTCTATGTCGCCGCGCCCATATCGACCTTCGATTTCAGCACGGAAAACGGGGACGGGATCGTCATTGAGCAGAGGTCCGAGGAGGAAGTGACCATGATCGGCGGCATGAGGATCGCTCCCGAGGGATCCCCCGCCCTGAATCCAGCCTTCGATGTCACGCCGGCGGCGCTCGTCACCGGGTTCATCACCGAGAAAGGGATCCTGAAGCCTGATGAGATCGCCAAGGTGAACCAATGAACGAGCAGCATGCGCGCGAACGCCTGGCGGAAATATGCAAGCTCCTGTACGACAGGAAGATAACGGTCTCCGCCGGCGGGAACATGAGCGTCAGGCTGAGCGCATCGGAAGTGCTGATAACTCCGTCCGGGACCAACAAAGGCATGCTGAAGCCGGAGGACATGGTGAAGATCGGCTTGGACGGGAAGGTCATTTCGGGAGGCAAACCTTCCATAGAGCACAGATTCCATCTCGCACTGTACAGGATGAACCCGGACACCAACGCCGTCGTCCATTGCCACCCGCTGCACTGCACCGCTCTGGCCTCCATGGGGAAGCCCATGAGATGCAACATAACACCCGAGGGCGTGCTTCTGCTGGGGAAGGTGCCGATGGTCCCGTATTCCACGCCGGGATCCGAGGAGCTGGTGGAAGCGGTAGCCAGAGAAGGGCATGCCATGGCGATGCTCATGGAGAAGCACGGCGCCCTTACCCAGGGGAAAACCCTGGAGGAAGCCTACGACAGGATGGAGGAGCTCGAATTCCAGGCGGAGCTTCAGCTGATCGCCGGGGATGCGGAGGACCTCCCCGCAGACGAGATAAAGAAACTGGAAGGGATGAGATAATGGCGGTACTGGTTACCAAATGGTTCGGCGTGTTCCTCGTGGACGAAAAAACCGGCAAGATAAAGGGCAGCCGCATAATGCCCCATGACACCCACGCGGTAGCGGAGAAGCTCGCCGACATGCAGAGGGGGAACCTTCTGCCGGAGGAGAGGGAGCTGGCCGCATCTGCCGGAGGGAAAATATCGGTCGGGGACCGCAGGCAGTCGGAGCTCGGGAAGCCTGAGCTGTTCGATTCGTCGTTCATCACCCCGGACAAATACGGGTTCAGCGACGAGTTCATGCACGAAGCCATGATGGAGCTCGGGAAGCTGAGGACATCTGAGCCCATTCCACGCGACAGGAACCTGGTCCAGGCGATCAGGAATCTGGACGACCAGATCGAGACGATAAACCTGTACAGCGAGAGGCTCCACGAATGGTACGGAATGCATTTCCCGGAGCTCGCGGATTATGCCCGCGACGCCAGATACGCCGACCTCGTGGCCAGATACGGCGGCAGGGACCAGATCATCGAGGAGCTGGGGATAGGGATATCGTCGATAGGCTCGGATTTCGATCCGGACGACATGCGCGCAGTCCAGGATCTGGCCGATACCCTGAGCCGCCTCTACGACGACAAAAAGAACACCGAGGATTACATCGAAGGGATAGTCTCGGAGGCATGCCCCAACCTGTGCGCCATGCTGGGCGGTCCGCTGGCCGCAAGGATGATCTCCCTCGCGGGAGGCCTGGAGAGGCTGGCTTCGCTTCCGTCGTCCACCGTCCAGCTTCTGGGGGCTGAGAAAGCCATGTTCAGGCACCTCAGATCAGGCAAGAGGCCTCCGAAGCACGGGATAATCTTCCAGCACCCCAAGATACACAGATCCCCTTACTGGCAGAGAGGCAAAATAGCCCGCGCCCTCGCGGGGAAGGTGCTGATAGCGGCGAAGGTCGACCAGTTCGGGGGAGAGTTCTGCGGCGACAGGCTGAACAGCGAGTTCGCGGCCAGAGTCGCCGACATCAGGAAGCGCTATCCGGACGCCCCGAAAAAGCCCCAGAAAGCCGCGAAGCAGCGCGGGAAACCCGGGAAGAAGGGGAAGATGCGCAGGAGGCGACGTCCGGGCGGATTTCCCCCTGCCAGACCCCCGGTTTCCATACAAAACATTTAAAGGAAACGGTCCTATGAGGAAAGCGATAACATGAGGTCCGCAACTGTGTTCGGCCTGTATGTGTACACTGCCCGCAGGGGAGTGAACCTCCGGCCATAAGCCGGTTCGAATATAACAAAAGGAAGTGAGATCGATGTGGGAGATGAAAGAGAT
>JAEEJP010000120.1 GCA_016281925.1 Methanomassiliicoccaceae archaeon | reverse complement strand
TTTGTGCCGTTCTTGGTGATTTTGGATGCCCTGTGGAATGCCTTCTCCATGAGCTCATCAGCCGACAGCACAGTGGGTACCTTGTAATCCATCCCGGCCATGCAATCTCCATTTTTTCTCATGGATAAATGCTTATTGGGATGGGGCCGCCTTCCGCCGTCGCCACTTTATCGACATCTTTGCCAGCCACAGGTCTCTGTCCATGTTTCCGTCAGTTTTCACGCCGTCTGGGATGCAGGCGAGGGGGCATCCCGTTATCCTCAGGCCGCAGACGATCTCCGGCCTCCCGGCCTCGGCCCCGAACAGCTTCGATACGGCCGACAGATTGGTACGGAACACGGCTTCCACGTCCGCTTCCGGCGCGTCTGACCCGGCCGTCAGGATCTCCGGGATCCCGATGCCGGTGCGGAAGTCGATCTCAAGGTCCACGTCCTCCATGAAAGCCTTCCCTATGTCTATCGAGTAGGGGTTGTCCATCCCCAGGAGCATCGATTCCAGCTTCCCGGCGATGTATTTCAGGCAGTCCTCCGCGAGCTGGGAATCGGTTCTGAGCGCGACCGTGAAGCCGCACTCCACCATGGAAGCCAGGTCCGTGATGTCCGCCTCGGCATACACCGATGCCTCGACTATGCATCCGGTCACCTTCTCTATCGTGCCGTCTACGGTGTATTTCACCAGGCTCTTCATGAACTCCGCCAGGGATTCCCTGTCTGTGATGTAGCCGACGTCGTCGAATGCTTTCTGGACGGATTCCCAGGCTATGTCCTTCAGGTCCCCGGCGGAGATCGCGGCCTGGATCCTGCTTCCGTTGCTGGTGCCTTCCGTACCTTTGCCGAATACCCATTCGGTGCTCCCGTCGAATTCCCTGTGCCACGTATTCGCATCGTCCTTGTCGTCCCTCAGCGTCGGCGTTTTGTCCACCACCGCGCCGTCAGGATCTTTCAGGGTCAGCGCCTCCCCGGATTTCGTTCTCTTGCCCGAGGAATTCACCATCGTGAAGCTGGGCTCCAGCTCCAGGAATTCCCCCGGCCCGATGCTGCCCGAGAGGGGCATGATCTTCGTCTTCCAGTCCGAAGAGGCGATCAGCTCGTATCCGCCGAGATCGATGGTGGAATCGGAGTTGTTGAGCAGTTCTACCCATTCCCCGGTCCTGTCGTCGCCGGACGGGTTTGATTCGAACTCGTTGATGATCAGGCCGAATTTCATGGGGGCGCTGTATTTCAGGCTGAATCCGGCGTCTATTTTGGCTTTGAACCCGACCAGAGGTATGGGGATGTTAGATATGGCCTCCTTAAGGCCCGGGACGTCGGACAGCTTCAGGCCGAGCTCGTGGTACTGGACCATCTCGGGTATCGCCAGCGACACGCCGATCTTCCCGGCGCGGCCGTCCGCGGTCAGGAGGTGCTTCCCGCTCTTCATGAACGGGTCGATTTTTATCTTGACTTTCCAGGGCTCCCTGCCGGATTCCTTGTCCCCGGGGTCGGATATGGTTCCGAATCCGGTTATGCGCAGGTCCTCACCGACGGTTTTCCCGGCTGATTTCAGGGTCACCCCCGCGGTTATCCTGCGGTCCCCGTCCCGGGTGCCGATCTCGAACGTGAACAGGGTCTTGGTCTTCCCGGCGAGGGATGCCGCGTCGGCGGTTATCTTCAGGTCGTAGCCCAGGACGCTCATCTCTATCGACTGGTTTTTGAGGCCTATCTTCACCCCGATGCTCCCATAGATCTGCGCGAAGAACTGCTCCAAATTCGATTTCGCCCATCCGGCGATGGTTTCCAGCGGCCCCATGAGCTCTTCATGTAGCTTCTCGATGTATTCCTGGACGTACCTCGCGGCTTCCGAGACCCTTTCGCCTACCGCGGCCATGATCTTCTCGACGATCCTCAGGGTCTCCTTCAGAGGTTCCAGGATGGGCTCCAGAAAGGGGACAGCCGCCGCCCAGATGTCGTCCAGGACTGTGCAGCTCGGCCTGTAGGAGATTCCGGCGAGCGCCCAGCAGCTGGCCGCGGCGACCTCGAAGGAGAGATCCACCGGGAACTCCCCGGACACGAGGCAGGAGCCTCCGTCCGTCCTCGCGGACAAAGCGCCTACGCCTTTCACGGAGTATCTCACCGTGTCCTGCAGGGACACCTCGAACACAGTGGAATACGCCGCCACGGCGCTTTCCCTGAATCCGACGGTGTGGGTGCATTTCTTCCAGCAGATCTTCGGGTCGGATGCGGACGGGGAAGTCTCCACCGACGCTTCCAGCTTCTCTCTGGATATGCCTCCGCCTTCCCTGACGACGTCGAACGTTCCGGTTCCGGCGAGCTTCAGCTCCCCTCCCATTGCGTTGGCGTCGCACAGGCCGCACATCTCCGCGCACATGGCCTCCATCTTTTCCCTGACTCCACGGGTTATCCCCGAAGCTTCCAGGCCGAAAGCGCAGGCCTCCGATATCCCCCATCCCAGGATCCCCGAATTCCCCTGCGGCATGCGCTCCGGATCCTCGAACACCTCCAGGTCGGCGAAAACCGCCGCGCGATATCCGGAAAGGGCGGTCTCGTACCCCTCGCCGGACATGAATCTTTCCACGGCCTGTTCAGGGAGGCTCTCGGACAGGGCGGCGCGGACTCTTCCGGCGAATTCCTCCTCCAGGACGTACGAATCCCTTTCCTCGATGACCTTGTCGCATACGGCGCCGTACAGCGGATCCGAGAATTCGGTGCCCTTCAGAGCGAGCGTTATGGATCTCTGGAAATCCTCCCCGCAGCCGTCCATCATAGGGCCGATGCTTTCCGCCACGGCGTCCGCCAGCCTGATTCCGTCGTAAGGGTCGGCCGTTATCCTGTATGCGCCCAGCCCCGAATCCCCGGCGACCTTCATTGCCGCGGAGACGAGCACCGATCTGATGTAATCCCTGAGCCAGCCGCTTCCTTTCATCCCTTTCCCGGCGAAGGTTTTGATCCAGTCCGATCCGAAGATGTCGGCCGCCGGGCATTCGATCTCGAACGTTCTGCCGTCCGCGGCCACTTCTATGGTCCCCGATCCCGGGAATCTGTAATCGCTCTCTTCGTATCCGTTGAGCTCCATCACCGCTTTCAGATAGGGTGTCGCATCGAACGGATCCCTGCCGGAGACGAACGAATCCAGCAGGATGCAGGCGTTCCTGATCACGTTCAGCTTGGACTGGAGGACGGACGAGATCCCTCTGCCGCAGAAATAGTCGTACCATCTGATGGCTATGTCGTCGGCCATCCCCATGAGGGCCTGGGCATATGCCGCCTGCAGGTCGACCGTCACGCATCCCCCCTCGGACAGCAGCATCTCGGCCGGGTCCGCGGATGTCTCGGAGGCCATGGGTCCGCAGCGGAAGCAGGCCAGAGAAAGGAGGTCGATGCATATCTCGTAGGCATCCAGGACGTCCTTTTTCGTGAGGATGCCGTCCGTGCCGTAGATGCCGTAGGCGGATGTGGAGCCGTATCCGTTCATTATGCGCATCTGCGCCAGGTTCGACAGCTGGTATTTCAGCATCTGCTCCAGAGTCACGGAGCCTTCGGCGGCCATCCTCTCGAAGAGGGACCCCTGCTCCGCTGCGAGCGGGAGGGTGCAGCTGCCGTCGGACGATATCCGGAGCACCGAATCCGCCGATCCGGTGCCGGTGGAGATCCTCACGTCCACCGTCCCGGACGCCTTCAGATATGCAGGCAGATATCCCCCGTCCGGGATGCCCTGGGATGCCACCCTCAGCGGCTGGGCCGAGAGCTCCAGGTCGCTGCCTTTCAGCTCGGCGCGGACCCCGTTGTCAACCATCGGGAACTGGTACTTCAGCCATTCATCCGCTCTTCTCTCGAATTCGGCTTCCCTGTCTTCGGCCGTGCCCCCGGATCCGGACGATATGCCGCGGATGATCTCCGCCAGGCCTCTGTCTACGAAGGCTGTCATGCTGTCCAACGCCGCATCGACAGCTTCCGCGTCTTTCTCTCCGCTGCGGGCCTCCTCGGATGCCCTTTCGTATCCCGCCGCCATCGCGCCGCACGCGGCCGATATGGTTAGTATCAGAACCGCTATCACGGCGAATGGCATGGCGCCTTTCCTGTCGTTCATGGCGTCCTTTTCGTCGTCCGGAGGTTATAATGACGGATGGGTGCGCGCACGCTGCCTCGGAATCTTCCCTGCAGGGGCCGGGAGAGCACGCGGCAAGATGCGCGGAAAAGGGGCTGCTTTCCTATCTTATTTATCAACTTTATTTTTATAGAATCAGTACAATCGCATCTCAAGGTATCATGACAACAACTTCAAGGGATTACTCTGGCGCGACTGGTCTCCCGAAGAAAACCAGGTCGCTCTGCCCAGAATGCGGCAGGATTCTAGATGCGGAGATATTCGCCAAAGACAGCAAGGTCTACATGGCGAAGGAATGTCCCGAGCACGGGAAGTTCAGCGACGTCTATTGGTCCGACGTCGAATATTACCTCAAGGCAGAGAAGTTCGCTCATGACGGAATCGGCCTTCACAACCCCTGCGACAAGACCCTCAAAGACGGCGAGGACAACACAGTCCACATAATCATCGACGGAAACAGGATAGACATGCTTTCCGCCACCGCCCTCGCGAATATCGATCTCACCAACAGATGCAACATGAACTGTCCCATCTGCTTCGCCAACGCGAACCAGCAGGGATACGTCTATGAGCCCACCTTCGAGCAGGTCCACGACATGCTGGTGACTCTCAGGTCGGAGGAGCCCATAAAGTGCACTGCGGTCCAGTTCGCCGGAGGGGAGCCCACGGTCTACGACAGGTTCGTCGACGTCCTCGCCGATGCCAAGGCCCTGAAATTCGCCCAGATCCAGGTCGCCACCAACGGGATAAAGTTCGCCCAGGATTACGAGTTCCTCAAGGCATGCAAGCTGGCCGGGCTGAACACCATCTATCTGCAGTTCGACACCCTGAGGGACGAGACCTACATGCGTTCCAGGGGCAGGAAGATGCTCGACGTCAAGATGAAGGTCATCGAGAACTGCAGGAAGCTCAACGAAGAGGGCCTCCACAGCCCCTCGATCGTTCTCGTGCCTGTCATCGTCACCGGCATGAACGACGACGAGGTCGGGGATCTCATCAAGTTCGCCTTCGACAACGCGGACGTCATCAGAGGCGTTAACTTCCAGCCCGTCGCGTTCACCGGGCGCGTCACCCAGGAGGAAGTCTCCACCGGAAGGTTCACTCTCACCGACCTCATCAGATGCGTGGACGAGCAGACCCGATACGCCAGCAAGGACGATTGGTACCCCGTCCCCGTGGTCGCTCCGATATCCAAATTCGCGTCCGCCTTCCTGGGAGAGAACAAGGTCACCTTCACCACCCACCCCCACTGCGGTATCGCGACATACATCTTCCAGGACGAGAAAGGGAACGCTGTGCCTTTTCCCAGGTTCGTCGACATCGAGAGGCTCTCCGTCGAGCTCGACAAGATCGCAGACAAGGTCGACGAAGCCAAGTTCAAGAAGCTCTACGCTCTCAAGCTGATCAAGCTGCTCAATTCCTGTGTGGATGAGAGCAAGATGCCCGAGGGCCTGACCAAGAAGAAATTCGTCGAGATGGTGTCCGCTGTGATGGGCCACAAGTCCAAAGAGGCGCTTGCCTCCTTCTCGTGGAAGATGATGCTCATCGCCGGGATGCACTTCCAGGACAGCTACAACTATGACATCGAAAGGGTCAGGCGCTGCTGCATCCACTACGTCACCCCGGACTGCCGCGTCATTCCCTTCTGCGCATACAACAGCGGGCCGGAATTCCGCAGGGGAGTGGAGGACCAGTTCTCCGTGCCTCTGGACGAGTGGAAGAAAAGCCATCAGAAGCAGGCGAAGGAGCTCGAGGAAGCCCTCATAGTCCCCAAGGATGCGTGAAACAATGAAGGTAGACGAGAACAAATGCCTCCACTGCGGCGGATGCGTGGGGTCCTGCCCCAAGAACGCCATATTCCTGAACGATTTCGTCCTCGAATTCAATGACGACTGCATCAATTGCGGCATATGCGTGAGGCTCTGCCCGGTCGCCGCCCTTTCCAAGGGGTGATCCCGATGAAGACATACCAGTGCGATATCGTCGTCGTGGGCGCCGGCCCCGGCGGAAGCATGGCCGCCAAATTCTGCGCCCAGGGCGGCCTGGACACCATTCTGATCGAGAAGAAAGCCGAGATCGGAGCCCCTCTCAGATGCGCCGAAGGCGTGTCGAAGAAATGGCTCGCCGAGGTCGGGATCGAACCCGATCCCACCTGGATACGCGGCGACATGAAAGGCGCGATCATCAAATCCCCCCAGGGGACCGAGTTCCGCCTGGACGAGTCCAAAGCCGGGTCCGAGGTGGGATATGTCCTCGAGAGGCATCTCTTCGACAAAGCCCTGGCCAGGGACGCCGCCGAAGCCGGTGCGAAGATCATGCTCCGCACCTCCGCCACAGGGGTTATCCGCGGCGCCGACGGCAATGTGTGCGGCATCAGAGGCAGATCCATGGGCGAGGAGATCGAGATCCGCGCCAAGGCCGTGGTGGCTGCCGACGGGTACGAGAGCCAGGTCGGAAGATGGGCCGGCATCGACACCACCCTCAAGCTCAGCGACATCGACTCGTGCATCCAGTACAGGATGTGCAACATCGACGTCGAGCCCGATTTCTGCGAGTTCGTGATCGGTTCCGTGGCTCCCGGAGGATACGTGTGGATATTCCCCAAGGGCAAGGGCATCGCCAACGTCGGGATCGGCGTGATGGGCTCCAAGTGCTCCAAGGGCGCCGACGCCAAATACTATCTCGACAAGTTCATCGCCGAGGACCCCAGGCTCTCCAAAGGCCAGTGCCTGGAGATCATGGGCGGGTTCGTCTCCACCTGCCCCGGGCTCGACTGCGCCGTCGACGACAACGTAATCCTCGTCGGGGACGCCGCCAGGATCATCGACCCCATCACCGGGGGAGGGATCTGCCATGCCTGCAGGACCGGGATGTACGCCGGGAAAGTCCTTACGGAATGCGCCAAGAAGAACGACTTCTCCAAGGATGCCCTCATGCCCTACGAGAAGATGTGGCGCGACAAGATGGAGGACAAGCTCTTCAGGAACTGGATGGCCAAGGAGAAGCTGGCGACCCTGGACGACGAAGTCATAGACAGCATCATCAAGATGATCAAAGGCTCCGACATCAAGGAGGTCAACGTATACAACCTCCTCAAGGTCATCAAGCAGAGATACCCCCAGGTCGTCGAAGGCTTCGAGGACCTCATCTGAAACCTTTCTGCGGGGTCCGTCCCCGCATCCTCTTTTTCATTCCTCCATTAGGCTGCTGCGCCACCAATCGTCGGTAATATATTCTGATAATCTTTACCCGCCAGCAGAAACCGAAAGGTTCTAAGTCCGATGCGCAAAACGCATTGCGGAGCAATGATTTGAATGGACAAACACGGAATATTGGCTCTCGCGGTCGTCGCAATCGCCGCTTTCGCCTTCATCGCCGTCCCCGCTTCCGATTCGGACGCGGCAGGCGTGAGCATAAGCGTCGATACGGTCCAGTCCGAGCCGGAAGCGAAGAATGTCGAGGTCGGCATAATCATAGAATCCAACAGTGGATTCTGGGGATCCGATTTCGAGATCGCATACGATGATAGCCTTACGCTCAAGGAACTCAAGGCTGGCAGCCTGTTTACTATTACGCCCAACGAAAACTATGCCCTCAATCCCTATTTCTTCTATGCGGAAAGCTCGAACACCAGCGATGTCAGTTCTACTGGCGTTTTGGTCACTCTTGTATTCGATGTCGCTGGAGACGCCTCTGGAAGTCTCCCTGTTTCCATCAGCGACACCGATATGTATCAAGCCGATACAACCCCCGTCGAACCGAGTCTTGTACCCGGAGCAGTCGTCATAGGATCTTCGGATATCAAGGTCACTGGAGTGGATGTCACTCCCGATAAGCTCACTCTTGAAGTCGGCAAGACCGGAACTCTGAGTGCCAATGTCTCCCCCTCCGATGCCACCAACAAAGCGGTGACCTGGAAATCCAGCAACGCTAGCGTCGCAGCCGTCAGCTCCTCTGGAGTTGTCACTGCTTACAAGGAAGGCACTGCTAACATTTTCGCAACCACTGTCGATGGGAACTTTTCCGACATATGCATTGTCACCGTCGCAAATCCCACGGTTCCTGTCACCGGAGTGACCCTTGACAAGACCAGTGTCACTATAGATGTCGGTTCTACGGAAACCCTCAAGGCAACTATCGTGCCTTCTGATGCCACCAACAAAGGCCTTGCCTGGACCTCCAGCAACCCCGCTGTCGCTTCTGTAGCCAACGGAGTCGTCACCGGAGTCTCCGCCGGTATCGCCACGATCACCGTCACTACCATCGAAGGCGCCAAGAACGCGACCTGCACGGTGACTGTCCCCGAGAAGCAGATTCCGGTGACTGGAATTATGCTCAGCAAGAGCGAAGGAACCGTTGCGGTCGGATCTTCGGACATCCTGACTGCCACTATCGCTCCTGCCAATGCTTCCAACAAGGGCGTCGCATGGACATCCAGCAACACCGCTGTCGCTTCTGTAGTCAACGGAGTCGTCACCGGAGTCTCCGCAGGCACCGCCACGATTACAGCCACTTCTGCCGACGGAGGATTCGAGGCGTCCTGCACATACACAGTCACCGCGCCTATCGCCGTTACCGGAGTGACTCTCGACAAGACCAGCACCAAAGTAACTGTGGGATCCACTGACAAGCTCGTAGCCACTGTCGCACCTGTAGACGCTTCCAACAAGGGCGTCGCATGGACATCCAGCAACACCGCTGTTGCCACCGTGTCCAACGGAGTCGTCACTGGAGTCTCCGCAGGCACCGCCACGATCACTGTGACTACCGCCGACGGTGGCAAGACTGCGACCTGCACGGTCACCGTCGAGAACAAAGCCGTCACCGGAGTGACCCTCGATAAGACCGCCATCAAGGTTGCTGTCGGCTCTACTGAAGCTCTTGTTGCTACTGTCGCGCCCGCAGACGCTTCCAACAAAGAAGTCACCTGGAAGTCCAGCAACACCGAAATTGCGACTGTCAGCTCCACCGGAGTCGTCACCGGAGTTTCCGCAGGTACTGCCACAATCACCGTCACCACTGTTGACGGCGGTAAGACCGCGACCTGCGTGGTCACCGTCGAGACCGTGCCTGTCACCAAGGTCACGCTCAGCGCCCATGAGATGACTGTCGACAAGGGCAAGACTCAGAAGCTCAACGTTACTGTGGCTCCTGCCGATGCGACCGATAAGAGCGTCATCTGGTCCACTGACAATGCTGACGTCGCTACCATAGCAGACGGAGTCGTCACCGGAGTTTCCGCAGGTACCGCCAAGATCACCGTTACTTCTGCCGACGGTTCCCGCTCAGACACATGCACTGTGACCGTGAAAGAGCCCTCGTCATCCGGCGATAACACCATGCTTTACATCGGAATTGCGATCGTTATAATCGTGATTCTCCTTGCGGTGCTCGCTTGGATGAGGCATTCCAAGAAGTTCTGAAACTATCGAGGGGATCCGTCCCCTCACCTTTCCTGATCAAGGATGAGTATTCATGTCCGATTTTTTTCGGCCGACGTCAATCTTAGAGATAATCATAGCATCTGTCAGCGCGGAGGCTGTCGCATCGTCAGCTATGCTTAGCAGCCGTTATAGAGGCCAATCGGTGTTGTATATATTTTATATGAATTTCAAATGTCATTCCTATAATATATGGTGATTACCATCGTTTATTAGAAATCAGAAATTGAGGGTATGGTAGAAAGTTAAATCATATTACAGACATTGCCCCCTCGGTTACAAAATGGCATGCGAAATGAAATCGGCCAGCTGCGGTTTGATCGCCGTATTGGCCATAATACTGTTTTCTGCGGCTTTCATTAGTTTCGCATCAGAATCCGATGCGGACGGTAGTCTGCAGATAAGAATCGATACCGTCTCTGTTACGAGCGGGGACAGATCCATAGAAGTCCCCATCATAATCGAAAGCAACAGCGGGTTCTTCGGCGGAGAATTCGAGATCGGTTACGATCGTAATCTCACGCTCACGGGGATAAGCCCGGGAATCGTGTCGCTTACCCCGAATGATGATTTCAATATGAATCCGTATCCGTTCTATGTCGAGAACACAACCGCCAGCGATGTGACTCAGACCGGATTGCTGGCGACATTGATATTCGACGTATCGAAGGGCATCTCGGGCGAGTTCCCGATAATACTCGATTTCTCGGAAGTTTTCAATACTTCCGGGGAAGAGGTGGATGTTATATGCGAAGACGGTGCAATAATTGTGTCTACCGTTCGCATCCCGGTTACCGGGGTGTCCGTAACTCCTTCCGTAGTGTCTATCAACGTGGGTCAGTCGGAGACTATCTCTGCGTTTGTGAGCCCGTCCAACGCCACCAATAAGAATGTGTCTTGGAAATCCACCAATGCTTCAGTGGTTGCAGTCAGCAGCACAGGGATTGTCACGGGAATAAAAGCCGGTTCCGCTGCGGTTACTGTTACGACGCAGGACGGCAGTTTCTCTGCGGTATGCACTGTCAATGTAGGTGAAGGGATCCCGGTCACGAGCATAACGCTCAATGCCGATTCCCTCAGCCTTGAGATTGGTGATACCTATGCCCTCAAAGCTACGGTTCTGCCTACTACTGCCACCGATAAGAGGGTGACCTGGACTTCCAGCCAGGGAGACATCGTTTCCGTCGATTCCAGCGGAAAAGTCACCGCTAAGTCGGAAGGCTCTGCATATATCATGGCTACTGCCGTCGGCGGAGATATCGTCCCGGCGATATGCTTTGTTCAGGTCGAAAAGAAAACTGTAAGCGTTACAGGAGTGACTTTAAACAAAACCGCTTTAAGTTTGAAGGTAGGCGAGAAATCTTCGCTCACGGCTACCGTATCTCCATCAGATGCAACTGATAAAAAAGTTACTTGGAAGTCCAGCAATACTTCTGTCGCCACTGTGAGCAACGGGGCCGTGACCGCTGTCTCTGCGGGGACAGCCACAATCACTGTCACCACGTCCGATGGAGGTTACAAAGCCACTTGCAAGGTGACTGTGACAAAGAGAGTTTCAAGCGTTTCACTGAGCGTAGATACGGTCCAATCCGAGCCGGGAGCGAAGAATGTCGAGGTCGGCATAGTCATAGAATCCAACAGTGGATTCTGGGGATCAGATTTCGAGATCGCATACGATGATAGCCTTACGCTCAAGGAACTCAAGGCCGGCAGCCTGTTTACTATCACGCCCAACGAAAACTATGGCCTCAATCCCTATTTCTTCTATGCGGAAAGCTCGAACACCAGCGATGTCAGTTCTACTGGCGTTTTGGCCACTCTTGTGTTTGATGTCGCCGGAGACGCCTCTGGAAGTCTCCCTGTTTCCATCAGCGACACCGATATGTATGAAGCTGATACGACTCCCATCAAACCGAGTCTCGTACCCGGGGCGGTCGTCATCGGATCTTCGGATATCAAGGTCACTGGAGTGGACGTCACTCCCGATAAGCTCACTCTTGAAGTCGGCAAGACCGGAACTCTGAGTGCCAATGTCTCCCCCTCCGATGCCACCAACAAAGCGGTGACCTGGAAATCCAGCAACGCCAGCGTTGCGACTGTCAGTTCTACCGGAGTTGTCACTGCAATCAAGGCAGGGACTGCTAACATCTATGCGACCACTGTGGATGGGAATTTCTCAGACATTTGTAGTGTCACCGTTTCCAATCCTGTTGTCCCGGTCTCCGGCGTCACGTTGAATACATCCAAGCTTACCCTTGAAACCGGGGACAAGTCTGCGCTGAAAGCTACCGTGGCGCCCAGCAATGCGACTGACAAGTCTGTCAGCTGGAAATCCAGCAAGACAGCAGTCGCCAAGGTATCTTCCACAGGCGTGGTCACTGCAGTAGGTCCTGGAACCGCTACGATAACAGTCACTACAAATGACGGCGCTAAGACAGCGGTCTGTGTCGTCACTGTGAAAGCACCCATCGTCAGCGTCACAGGAGTGGAGCTGGACGTCTCAGCTTTATCCATCGAAAAAGGATCGTCCGCGGTCCTGAATGCGACCGTGTCCCCTTCCGATGCGACCGACAAATCCGTGACCTGGAAATCCAGCAGAACTGCCGTGGCGACAGTCAGCAACGGCGTCGTCAAGGGTGTAGCGACCGGGTCCGCCACCATCACCGTCACCACGGTCGACGGCAGCTACACCGCGACCTGCACGGTAAAGGTCGTGAAGCCCTCGTCAGAGATTTCGGAGGGCGACATCTTCGTCTTCGGCGGAATCGAATACACGGTTCTGAAGGATGAGAAGTCCGTATCGGCTACCGGATGCACCTCAGAAGTCACGGCAATCAGCCTGCCTGCTACCGTGGCATTCAAAGGGGCCGATCTCGCGGTCGTTTCCATAGGCGAGAAAGCGTTCTACGGAAACGGCGCCCTTGTTTCCGTCGACACCGGAAAAGCATTGTCCATAGGGCTGAAGGCCGTCGCCAATTGCCCCTCGCTGTCGGATGTCATCACGGACGCGGAATCCATCTCCAGCTACGCCTTCTACGGCTGCCCTGCCATCGCTCACGCCAAGTTCTCTGACAGGCTTTCTGCCGTGGGAACCCAAGCCTTCGGATCCCTGAAGTTCACTGATTTCAAAGGGAATGAGCTGCAGAAGAATGCCGCCGGCCTCGCCGGAAAGGAGTTCTCCGGTTCCAATTCCGTTCTGGTCGCCTCTCCCGAAGCCGGGGATTCGTTCTCTGCGGACGGTCTGATTTACACCATCGTTTCCGGCGGCTCCGTTTCCCTTATCGGATGCGCAGGGAACATCGCGAAGCTCGAGGTGCCTTCCGAAGTGGCGTTCAGAGAGCACAGCTATGCCGTGGATTCCATAGGCGCCAAAGCATTCTTCGAAAATGAGTCGCTTGCGTCCGTTTCAATGGGAAGCATAGTTTCCATCGGCTCGAAAGCGTTCGCCAACTGCCCTGCGCTGTCAAGCGTCTCTGTCGACGCCCAATCCATCTCCGGCTACGCCTTCTACGGCTGCCCTGCAATCGCCTATATGTCCTTCTCCGACAGGCTCTCCGAAGTAGGGGCCCAGGCTTTCGGATCCCTCAAGTTCACGGATTCCGACGGAACCGTGCTCAAAAAGACCGCCGAGAATCTTGCCGGGAAGGAATTCTGCGGCAGCGACGGCAGCCTCTGCCGCATCGCAGTCAGCGTCGGCGAGAAGTTCTACGTGGACGGCCTGAGATACACGGTCCTGTCCTTGTCTCCGTCCGAGGTCTCCCTTTCGGGATACCAGGGTAAGCCCACCGTCGTGATCGCACCCGAATCCGTCGAGTACGGCGGGCTCGAATTCAAGGTCACCAGAATCGCAGGCAAGGCATTCTACGGATGCGAATCCATCGTCTTCGCTGACATATCCGTCGCGTCCTCTACGGGGACCAGGGTGTTCTCCTACTGCACCAACCTCGCTTCCGCCGTTCTGAATCTGGAAAGGATCGAGAACTATACGTTCCTGAACTGTCCCTCGCTCAGATACGTCGATGTGTCCGGCGTCAAGGAGATTGCCACCCGCGCCTTCCAGGGATGCACCAGCCTCGCTGCGGTCTCGTTCTCCGAGGATCTTTCCTTCATCGAGTCCAAAGCGTTCAACGGGATTTCGCTCTACGGAGCCGACGGATCCCTCCTGAGCACCAACGTCGACTCGCTGAGGGGGAAGTCCTTCGCAGGCGGCGACGCAGTCCTCTATGAGCGCCTCTCCCCGGGCGATTCCTTCGTTCTGGACGGCATAAAGTATTCCATAACGGACGGAAGCAGCGTCGCCGTCACCGGATATGAGGGGACGGTTTCCGCTCTCTACATCCCGGCATCCGTGATCTGCGGGGGATCGGCCTATTCCGTCGATTCCGTCGCCGCCAGAGCCTTCTACGGATGCGAGACCCTCGAATACCTCGATCTCGGCTCGGTCTTTTCTGTGGGGGAGAGGGCATTCGCGAACTGCAAGGCCCTCGCCGGAATGAAATCGTCCGCTTCCGATCTCGGCGCGTACTGCTTCTTCGGATGCCCCCTCAGGAATGTCGACCTCACGTCCGCCGTGTCGATAGAGGCCAGCGCGTTCAGCGAATGCAAGGCGTTCGAGTCGCTGAAGTTCTCCGATTCGCTCGCATACGTCGGCAAGAACGCTTTCTACAGGGCTTTCTTCTACGGGCCCGACGGCAAAGTCATAACCGAGGATGCCCAGGGGCTCGCCGGAAAGACGTTCATGGGGAAGGCTTCCAGGCTGTACCTCTGCCCCGAAGTAGGTTCCGAGATCTCCGCCGGAGGGCTGGTCTATACGGTGTATTCCGTCATGCCCAACGAGGCGTCCGTGATCGGATATGAAGAGGGAACAACCGCAATCTCTGTCCCGATGGACGTCCAGTACGGAGGCCTGTCCTTCCAGGTCAGATCCATAGGCGACCAGGCGTTCTACCAGTGCAAGACTCTGGTATACGCATATCTGGGAAGCGTCGAGAGCGTAGGATTCAAGGCCTTCGCTGGATGCACCGAGCTCGTATACGTGGATACGTCCGCGGAATACATCGGAGGATACGCGTTCTTCGGATGCTCCAAGCTGTACGGCATCGATCTCTCCTCCGCAGAGTTCGTCGGCGCAAGCGCGTTCAGCGGGGTCCCCCTCGCAGCCGCCGTCTTCTCCGGCGATCTGGATTCCGTCGGCAAGAATGCCTTCTACGGCCTGACCTTCATGGAGAACGGCTCCGCCCTCAGCCCCACGGCGGGCAACCTCGCGGGCAAGTCCTTCGCCGGAAGCGGCAAGGTCCTGGTCCGCGTCGCATAAACCTGAGAAACATGGGGGAGAAACCCTCCCCCGTTTATTCTGTGACGACGGCGGCGTCGCTGCCGCCGTTCTTTTTCCTGGACACGACGATCTTCTTGTGTATCCTGTCCTTGAAGGCTTCCACGTGGGTTATCACCCCGACCATGACGTCGCCGTCGGACAGCCTCTCCAGCACCCCTATGGCCTGGTCTAGGGATTCGCTGTCCAGGGACCCGAAGCCTTCGTCTATGAACAGGGTCTCCGCCCTGGAGCCTCCCGCGGATTTCTGGACCATGTCCGAGAGGCCCAGGGACAGGGACAGGGCCGCTTTGAAGGATTCTCCTCCGGAAAGGGTCCTGACCCCTCTCTCCTGCCCTGTGAAGTTGTCCATTACGTCTATGTCCAGCACCGAGCTGCTTCTGCCGTCGGCGGAGGTTTTCCTCCTCACAAGCTCGTATCTGCCTCCGGACATGCTTCTGAGCCGTCTGTTGGCCAGCCGGAGGATCCCGTCGAAATATGCGGTCTGGATGTGCTGGTCGAACGGTATTTTGGCTCCGGGCAGCCTTCCCGAGGCCGCTCTGCTGAGCAGATCCAGATCCGCCGATTCGGTTCTGAGCTTCTCCCAGGCCGGGATCTCCGCCTTTAGCCGCTTCAGCGCCGCGGAATTCCGGCCGAGCCTACCCAAAGCTTCACCTCTGGCCTCGGAAGCCTCTTTCCTGGCCTCGTCGGCCTTTCTGACGGCCTCTGCGGCGGCTTCCAGGTCCGGGACATCCACACCGCCGGTTTTGGCCTCGAGGCTCACCAGAAGCGCCTCGTTGGACTGGGATTCCCTGTCGAATCCGGCGGTCTCCCTTTCAAGGGAATCCCTGTCGTATCCCGACAGGAGGTCCAATTCCTCCTCGGATATGCCAAGAGCGGCCAGGAGGTAATCGGTCTCCGAGGATTTGGCCGCCCAGAGCTCCCTTTCCCTCGTCTCGGTCTCGCGATACCCGGATATGGCGCTGGACGCCGAGGCCTCCTCTTTTTCGAGGCCGGACTTCCTGGCTTCGATCCCGGCGATTCTGGCCCTTATCCTCTCCGATGCCTCTTTTCCGGCGGCTATCTCCGCGAGGATGGTCTCCTCGTCCTTCCCCCCGCTTTCTTTCTCCGCTTTGCTGAGCCTTTCCCTGAGGGTGGCCGCGGAGGCCTTCGAATCGGCCAGATCGGATCCGAGCTTTCCGATTGCCGCATCTTCGCTCAGAATCCCGCTCTCGGCTTCTGCCTGCGATCTGAGGCAGGATCCAAGCTGAGCGGCATCCTTCCGCTTGGATTCCAGCCTTATTCCGGCCTCTTCGGCGGCCGCCTCCGCCTCCTTGCGTCTGGATCCCAGGGCCGCAGGGATGTCTTCGGCTGGTGATCCGAAGCGCTCCTCCAGGGCTTTCCTCATGCTCTCCGCCTTTCCTGAAGCGGCGGCCGACGATCTGGCGGCGGATTCCGCCTTCTTCCTGGCCTTCTCTATTTCCGCGTCCATCTCCCCGAGCATCTCTTCCGTGGGGGCGCCGTCGGGCATCTCCGCAGGGTCCGGATGATGGACGGATCCGCAGACCGGGCACGGCCTGCCTTCCTCCAGATCTCTGGCCACTATCCCGGCGAGGGACAGCATGAACAGCCTTCCCGCTTCGGCTCTGGCTCTTTCCAGGTCCGCCAGCGCTTCCGTCTCCGCTTCGGATCTCTTCCTCAGAGATTCCGCATCGGAAGCGGCCTCTGCCAGCCCGTCCAATTCCTTTCCGGCGGCATCGATCTCCGACAGTGCTTCCTCGGCGTTCGCGATCCTGAGCTCGTCCGTGTCCATCCCGGCGGACGATTCCCTCAGGGTTTCTATGGATGCTTTCAGCCTGGAGACGGTTTCTCTGAGCTTCCCGCGTCTTTCTTCCTTTTCAGCCATCTCAGACTCTATCCTGGAGACGTTTCTCTCCGCTTCCTCCAGATCCCCGCGGATCCCGGCGATGTTCCTGCAGGATTCGAGCGTCTTCGCGAGGGCTTCCCCCTCCGATCTGAGAGAGACCAGCTCGGACTCGTATTCCGGGAGCCTCTCGGATTCCGGCCTGAGCTCTTCCAGGCCTTCCCTGGCCGATGCCAGCCTTGATTCCTGCGCTTTTCTTCTGCCGGCGGCCTCGTCGGCCCTGGCCAGATGCAGATCGCGTTCCCTGCGGGCCGAGATGGCACCCCCGGAGCGGTTGATCTTCGCGAGGATCCCCTTCTTCTCCAGCATAGCAGGCCTGAGCGCGTTCAGCCTCTCTTTCCTGGCTCTTTCCTCTGCGAGATCGGAGAAATCCTTGGCCAGGGCTTTCGATTCCGCTTCGTTCCTCACGGCCTCCGCATATGCGGCTTCCGCGTCCTCGAGGGCCATGTCCGCGGTCGCCAGGGTTTTCCCGTCCTCGGCGTTCATCGCTTCCAAGGCCGCAGCCGCTTCTTCGAATCCTGCGGATCCGGGGGGCTCCCCGCCCCATTCGGCCCCGGCTATTATGCTCTCGATGTCTTTCCTCTTGCTTTCCAGTTCGGCCGCCTTTTCCGAGCTCTTCTCTTTCAGTTTTTCGATGGCGATCGAGAACCTTTCGGTCCCGAAGAGCTTGCCGAGTATGTCCGAGCGGTCCTTGCTTTCCGCGTCCAGGAGCTTCACGAACTCCCCCTGGGCGATCATGGATATCTGGTTCCACTGCCTCGGGCCGATCCCCAGGATGTCTTTCACCATCGCGTCGACGTCGGTCTTCTTCTGGGAGATCAGTTCCCCTTCCCTGAAAAGCTCCGCGGATTCCCTTTTCTCGCCGACGGTCCCGTTTCTGGTGATGTACTTGCGGTACGGGACCCTTTCGATCGCGTAGCAGATGCCGTTGTGGACGAATTCCAGTCTGACGAAAGGCTCGGAATCGGTGAAGTCGCTCTTCAGGGTCTTGGAATCCCTTCTCCCGCCGCTGGTCTCGCCGAAAAGCGCGAAAGTCATGGCGTCGAAAATCATCGTCTTCCCGGTCCCGGTCTCCCCGGTCACAAGGAACAGCCCTTGGCCGAGGCGGCCGAAGTCCAGGACGGTCTTCCCGTCGTACGGCCCGAACGCACGCATCTCAAGCCTGATCGGCCTCATAGCCTTCCACCTCGCGGAAGATGCGGTCCAGAGTTTCGCGCTGGAAATCCGTGAGGTCTTTGCCGGCGTATCCCCTGTAGAATTCCTCGAAAAGCTCCTGCGGCGTGCTGTTCTTTATCTTCTCCATCTCTACTTCCCCGGCCTCGAAGCCGTTCCTGCCGACGTCGAATTCTATGCTCAGGAGATTCTCGAAGACTTTCCTCAGTTTGCTCTCCGGATCGTCGGCGAATTCGGTGAGGACGACGCCGACATACTGGCTTCTCAATTCCGGCCTGGAATCCGCTTCCTCCAGCATCTCGGCCAGGGTGCCTCTGAGGCGGAATACGTCTCTCAGCGGGGCCAGCGGCATCGCGGATACCGTGACGTTCCCTTTTTCTGCTATATCGACTATAGTGATACTTTTGATGTCATCGCATTCGGACAGCGAATATTTCAGCGGGGATCCGCAGTATCTTATCGTCTCCCTGGCGATCCACTGCGGCCTGTGGATATGGCCCAGCGCGACGTAATCGAAAGCGTTCAGAAGCTTTGCGGACATGCTGTCCAGGCCTCCGACGAATGCCCTGGAAGTCTCCGATTCCGTCTGCTCCGGCAGGATGTCCGCGTTCTGGATGAACTGGTGGGCCACAAGGACGTTCCTCCGGCCAGGATCCACCCCGGACCTTTCAATGGCGACCCTCAGGGCGTCGTCCGGATTGGATATCTCCTCGTCGCCGTAGCATTGGCGTACCGACGACGGCCTGATGTACGGGAGCAGCCAGATGTTCAGCCCGCCGTATCCGTCGTCAAGGACGACCCTGTCCATGGACTTCCTGAACATTCCTGAGATGTGTATCCCGGTGCCTTCGAATATGCCGCCCCCGAATCCCAGCCTCCTCCCGGAATCGTGGTTCCCGGCTATCATGCAGACCGGGCACCCTCTGGAATGGACTTCCGTCAGGAACCTGCTGAACAGGGAGACCGCATCTTCGCGCGGGACGCTCCTGTCGTAGACGTCGCCGGCTATCAGCAAGGCATCCGGGCGCTCCGAATCTATCGCAGAGACGATCTGGTCCAGCATATGCTTCTGGTCCTCCATCATGGAATAGCCGTGGAGGGACTTGCCCAGATGAAGGTCCGATATGTGCATCAGCCTGGTTGGCTTCGCGCTCTTTTCCATGGGGCGGAATCGGCCGGCGCGTATATATCGGTAGCAATCTGCCCTGCATCCAGAAGCATTATATCATAGCACTATAGTCCTATATGGTTTAAGACTATAGTGTCAGATGGTCCCTCGGAATTCTCTCAGAGTTTCTAGGTAGGAGAAATCCAGCTTGTCTTCGGCCAGAGACTTTATCAGCAGGTCCTCCGGGACATAGCGGTCGTATTTGCCGAATTCCAGCCTGTCATCGCCGATGAGGTCGGCGGCGAATCTCCTGTCGGAATATCTCTCTATGAATTCCAGGAGCTCGCCCCAATCCAGCTCGGTCATCACGTCCGCATAGAACGGCGGCCTTTCCAGGACTTTGTCGCATACCATCCTCAGCACCCTGCAGAGGGTGTCGAAGGCCCTCGTCCCTGTCCACGGGTAGATCCTGAACCCGAAATCCGTTTCCGCGATCCCGTCCAGCATCCCGGACTGCGCGGCCATCCTCCTGCTGGCTTCCAGCTCTTCCGCGGCGGATCCGTTCAGGAATGGATATCTTTCCTCCGAAGACAGGATCTCCCTCATGCGCTCCATAACCCTGTTGTCCGTCTCCGGGACCCCGGATTTCCATAGGGTATCCGCGGAGCCCTCGGTCTCTTCGACTTCCACCGAGCGGGATTTCCCGTCTGTCGATACTACTTCCCAGATCCTTCCGGCAAGCTGGATGAGGTCGCCCGGCTTGGGCATCTCCTGGATGGTTCCGACGCCTTTGCCCTCGCAGCTCACTTCGATCTCCTTTTTCACGGTGAAAACCGAGCAGAAATCCCGGTCGGATGCGATCCTCTCCCCTTTGTCGGTGAGAAGAAGCGTCCCGTCCTCCATCCTCATCAGGATGCCGCCGGAGATCATGCTCCTGACGAGCGCCGCATATTCCTCTTTCCTTATGTTCCTGAACGGATACATCGGCAGGACGTCGGAGACCAGGCGGGAGAATTTTGTCCCCGTTCCGTGCTTTATGCACTCCATCGTCTGGTGGAACAGAAGGCCGTAAGGAAGGGCGGGCTCCTTCGCCGATTCGGTCCATCTTTCGCCGGCCAGCGTCGCCATGGCAATCCCTTTGATCAGATCCATGGACACTCCTTCCACCGAAGACCACCATTTCTCCTGGTCCTCGCGGCAGAACATCCTCATTATCTGGGCCCCGCCCCTCCTCCCGGAGCGCCCCATCCTCTGGACGAAGCTGGAGCAGGTGTACGGGGTATCTATCTGCATCACCGCGTCCAGCGAACCCACGTCTATCCCCAGCTCCAGGGTGACGGTGGATACCGTGACGGTCTTCTTCGACGGGTCCTTCAGGTTCTCCTCGGCGGTTTTCCTGAGCTCCTTGGATATGCTCCCGTGGTGGACGTGGATGACGTCTGGGTCTCCGGCGGCCTCGGCCATTTTCTTCAGGGATCTGGCCGTCCTTTCCGCGGTGACTCTGCTGTTGGCGAACACTATGCAGTTCCTTCCGCGGATTTCCCTGTACAGAAGCCTGTAGAACGAGTTCACCGATTTTTTCCTGGCTTCCGGATCCGACGCAGGCGAAGGGAAGCGGCTGTAATAGATGACGAGATCTCTTTCGGCCGCGGGCCTGTCGGTGACGACCGCTGTTTCCCTCCCGGTGTTCGCCGACATCCATTCCGCAGCCGATGCCGTGTCGGATATGGTCGCGGACAGGCCGATGCGCCGGGGCTCGCAATGCGCCAGCATCTCCAGCCTTTCCAGGCAGCACAGCAGCTGCTGGCCGCGGTCGGAGCCCATGAAAGCGTGGACCTCGTCGATTATCACGAACCTCAGGTCTCCGAACAGCCTCTCCAGGTCTTCCGGCCGGGAGGCTACGATGTTCTGGAGCGATTCGGGGGTTATCTGCAGTATCCCGGAGGGAGTCTCCAGCAGCTTCAGCTTGGACTGCGGGCTTATGTCGCCGTGCCAGCCGGTAACCTCTATGTAGGAATCCTTCAGCATCGGCTCCAGCCTTTCGAACTGGTCGTCGATGAGCGCTTTCAGGGGCCCGACGTAGAGCGCACCGACGCTTCTGGGAGGGCTGCTGTATATCGACGATATCGCCGGGAACAGGGCCGCCTCGGTCTTCCCGCTGGACGTTTCAGACGATATCAGGAGGTGGCGGTCCGTCCCGAACAGTATGTCGAACGCCTTTTCCTGGACGCTTCTGAATGATTCCCAGCGGTTGTTATGGATGTATTCGCGGAGGAACCACGGGAGGCTTCCGAATCTGTCTGTCATATCTCCAGGTCTTCGATCAGGTCGTCGTCCGGGTTCCTGTCGGGCTCCAGGGTCCTTCCGGAGACCAGATCCCCGAATTCCGCGTCCGGGTTCTGCTTCAGCACGTCAAGCAGGCTGATCAGATCCCTGGTAATCTCCCTGGGCGTGAGCATCGACGCGGAAACAGAAGACAGTACCGCCGCAAGATATTCCTTCAGGTTATCGTCGCTTACCCTGGATCTGTATCCGTATCTCTGCTCGTGGAGGTTCCTGATAGTCCTCAGAAGGACGTAGATCTCCTCGTTGGTGAGCGGTCTGAGCCTGATGACCGGCCCGAGGAAGTTGTCGTATCCGTTCTCGTATCTGCCCCCGACCAGCCTGGACCTGAGGGCCTCGTAGCTGTAGAGCCCGCGGTTCTGATCCTCTATGAATTCGGGGGTGCCGCACATGTACATCGAAAGATGCGAGGATTTCCCCTGCATGATGTCGTTGAATATGGAGAGTATGCGCTCGTAATTGTTGTTCCTGGCTACTTTGTTCTGGAGCTTGTACAGAACGACCGCCTCGTCGAGGAACACTATGAGGCCTTTGTACCCGATGTTGGCTGCGAATACCGCCCAGAGCTTGACGAATCCGTACCAGCTGTCGTCTCCCACCGTCGAATCGACGCCCAGAAGCTTTCTGGAATCCCTCTTCAGCTCGATCTCGCCTTTCAGCCATCTGAGCGCCGGGATGTCGTCCTTCCCGGCGGAGAGGTCTCTCCAGTAGCTCAGCAGCACCTTGGCGAAATCGCGGCTGTACTGCAGTCCGCCCAGATCCGCCACGGATTCCTTGAGGATCAGTTCCACGGCGTCGCTGTCCGGCTCTTTTCCCAGCCTCGCCGTCGCTTCTTCTGTTGCGGCGTCGATCCATTCCTGGAGGACGCTTTCGATGGCGCCTCCGTCCGGGCGGGTGCGGACCGCCATGTTCTTGATTAGCTCCCTGTAGGTGTTCAGCCCTTCCTTTTTGGATCCGGTTAGCCTGCGGCTGTCTGCCAGGTCGGCGTCCATGACCACGAAACCCTTGTCCATGGCGTTGGTGCGGATCATCTGGGTCAGGAAGCTCTTCCCGTTTCCGAAGCGGCCTGATATGAACCTGAATGCTCCTCCCCCTTCGGCCGTGTCTTCCATGTCGCGGACGAACGTCTCCGTCTCCGCCTTCCTTCCCACAGCGATGAATTCCAGGCCTCTGCGGGGAACCACCCCGGAGGAAAGCGCGTTCATCATTATTTTCAGAGTCCTTTCCGGGACTTTCGGGGCCCCTCCGCTATTGTCTTCCATCTTTCCTCCGTTCAGGAAATCGTTTCCGCGAGTTTCTGCGCGTAATCCTCGATGACCGTCCCGTCCTCCAATACGATGTCTCCGACGGTGTCGCTGGCGGCCGAGTTCACCGCCCTTTCCAGGGTTCTGTCGGCCTTGGTGCCTTTCAGGCATGCCTGGACGTACTGTTTCTGCTCCTCGGTGAGCATGGCTGCGAAGTCCTTCCATGGGTCTCCGGTTTTTTCCGCTATAGTCTTCTTTTCTTCTGCAACTATAGTCTTACTTTTTTCCAAGGATTCCTCCTCGACCTCGGCGCCGAGCATCTTCGCGATGTCCCTGAGGTCGCTCTCCGCCTCCTCTATGGCGGACATGTCCAGGCGCATATCGGCCATGGACCTCTTGCGCTTCCTGTCTTCCCTCTCTTTCAGGGCCGCTACAGTCGCATCGCGGACGGTGTCGCGGTTTTTAGTTCCGAATCCGGCGGGGCAGCGCGGGCAGACGTCGCCGGAGATCGTCGCGGCGGCGATCTTGCATATCGAAGATATGATTCTGATGTAATCCCTGTTTCCTGGGCCGAAGAGCTTCATATCCATGGATATGGGCATCCCTGCGAACCCTTCGAAGACAGACAATGTCTGGGTGATGGTTCTCATGTCGGCTATGCTGCTCAGCCTGGAGCCTTTGGAATGGAGCGCCTTCAGGGAGGCGTTCACTGCATCCTTCAGCGCGGAATCCACAGGTTCGCCGTTCCAGCAGCGTCTTATCTGCTCCGAGGAGAGGTCTCCCGGAGGCTCCGAAATCAGCGCGCGGGTTGTAAGCGCCTCGACCCGTATCAGATCCGAAGATCTGTCAGGTTCGGGAGGTTCCAGACCTTTGAGGAGGCACCAGTCCATGATTGCGTTGCCGATCCTTCTGTCCATGGGCGGGTCGGAATTCTTTTTGCACAGGCAGAGCGCCCGCACCGCAGATTCGGCGTCGAGTGCAGGATCGCACAGAATCTCCTGCGCAAGCAGCCACGAGTACCCGTGAGCTTTTTTGCTTGCCTCATCGCCTCTCAGGACCGTGTCCTTCCACGACTGGTATTCGGCGAACATCCCCAGCGTCATCTGGGAATAGCATGGCTCAGGAGGGGGAAAAGCATCGATCCTTCCCGCGGAAGGCACCAGCATCATGCCGTATTCCCTCATCCTCGACTGGAAACGGTAGCTCGGCCAGGTTCCGTCCTTGCGATGAGCCTCGATATTCCCGCTGCGGCTGTACAGAGTCTCCCCCCACGGGGATCCGGTTTTCCTGTACGGAGCGGCCAGCCTGTCCAGGGTGCCGTCGGCATGCGCGTTTATGCATGCTCTGAGCGTATCGGCATATTCCCCCGCCAAAGAATCGATGGAATCCTTCCCTGCGAGGAACATGACGCAGGCTTTATGGAGATTTTTGACCAAGACGGTGAATGTTTCGGAGCTCCTGACGTCTCTGCATCTGAATCTCAGTTCCTTGAACGAGAACCAGAATTCGCTGGCGAACGGGAATCTCTCGGAAGCATCCAGAGGGCGCGGGCAGAGGCTGAGGATCCCGGCCGGTTTCTGCCATTTCCCTATCACATGGAGCGCGGCGCTGACGATGGCGGCCGCATCTTCCGCATATCTGTCTATCGTGGCCCCTCTGCGGCCCGTTATGAATCTGAGATCTTCGGCGGAAAGCGGGACGAATCTGTCCGAGGACAGTATCTGGCAGATTCTCAGGGCCCTCATACTTCTGTCCAAAACGGGGAAATCGGATATTTCCAGGCGGTTCATCGCCTGATGGAATACGCATGCGCCCATCAGCACGTCATCAACTGTTTTGTTCTGCCCGCCGTAGGCATCTATCATCCCTTTGAAGCATCTGTCGGCTTCCTCAGGGTCATCGTTCACCATCAGGAGTTCCATCGAATGGAGCCAGACGTATCCCGCGTCGGTGTCGCCGTATACGCCGTCGTAGACGCCGGATCTCCAGTGGAGATAGTACCTCAGGCGTTTCCATTCGAGCTCTCTGTAGCCAGGATGCAGCATGAGGCTGGGGACGTATTCGCACGGCTCCCCACCGTATCTCCAGTATCTTCTCATGGCGTCTGCGGACAGATCCAGCGCGCGGCCATCCTTGAACGATTCTTCTGGGTGCACTTTTCCTGCCATTGGACGTCTCCGATGCGCGGGCGGTATCGTATCATGCTTATTTATTAGCCTCTGAGCTCGGCATCGCCGGGACCTGCATTCCGCGAACTGCTGCGCATCATCCGGAGGCAGCGTGCATGCACCCATATCATTTGATATGCCGCGCGGAAGGCTGATGCTGCCGATTGCGGAGGCTACTGCTTTGGAATCGAAGAACGATATGGTCAGGCGCAACTTCAAGGACTCGGTTTTCAGGAGTTTCTTCAGGGAGAGGGAGAACGTTTTCGAGCTCTACAGAGAGCTCCATCCGGAGGACACGGAATCGACCGTAGAAGACGTGAAGATACGCACGGTCAAGCGCGTTTTGGCTAAGGGATACACGAACGACCTCGGATTCTCCGTGGGCAGAAGGCTCATCTGTCTGGTGGAGTCTCAGAGCTATCGCCTGAAGGCATTCCAGCTGAGGACATTTTTCTATATGGCGGAGACTTTTCAGAGCTATCTGTCCGAGAACGGTCTGAATCTGTACAGCATCGATGAGGAAGAAATCCCCAACGGGGAGGCTTATATCGTGAGCGTCGGAGATTCTGAAAGGGGCATATCCAAGCTCACCATGATAGCCGACGGCGCCGTCGGTCCTTCAGGCATGGAGGAGATTCCCGTCAGTCAAGGCGGGCTGGTGCAGGGGTATATCGACGCCTGCGGCATAATCGACACTCTGATATCGGCGGATAGCGATGACAGAAGGAAAGTCGAGATGATCCGCGCCTTAGAAGAGTGCAGGGATCGCTGCGGGGCGGTCGGATCCTTCATATGGTCCAGGAGGTGGGAAGTCATGGGAATATACGAGGAGATGTTCGACGACGAGACCAATAAGAGGATGCTTTGCAGCGTCTACGAAAAGAAAGGGATCGAACAGGGGATCGAACAGGGAATCCAGCAGGGGATCGAACAGGGGATCGAACAGGGGATCGAACAGGGAATCCAGCAGGGGATCGAACAGGAGTCGGCCCGCATCGCCGAACGTTTGATTCTGTCTGGAATGCCTCCTGATAAGGTAGCAGACATCATCGGAATTCCTTTGGAGGATGCGGTCCGCATTGCGTCGAAAGAAAACCGGACGATCGAATGAACACGATTCGATGGCAAATGTCGATCCCAAGGCCTTTTACGGGTACACATTCAAGGACGCGGACGGCGCCAAGATCAAGATTGCCCCCGGGAACCTTGCGGGCAAGTCCTTCTCCGGCCAGGGCAGGGTCCTGGCCGCTGTTGCCTGAGCTAAATCCGCCGGGGGTTTTTCACCTCCGGCCGAAACCTTTCCCGGGCGGTTTGAAGCGGCTCCGGGACGGGGAAGGCATCCACTTCCACTCCATCCATTTTTCCCCGTAAATGCGGCACAGGGCTGAGTTTTGCCGCTGGAGAATTCGTGTTCATCGCCCTTCATATCGGTGCCATCTTGATTCTTGAAAGAACCCTTATACCGCCTGGAGCATCTCTTTCCCAGCCGGCGGACCGGTCCCGATTCATTCCTACCGAATGCGGACGGACCATCATGCCGCCAACATGCAGGGGTCGCCATGGGGCAGATAATAATCCACGTCGATATGGACGCTTTTTTCGCTTCCGTGGAATCCCGCGACAACCCTGCGCTGCGCGGCAAACCGCTCATCATCGGTTCTCTGCCTACTGAAAGGGGCGTGGTCTCCACCTGCAGCTATGAGGCCAGGAAGTTCGGCGTCCATTCCGCCATGAACATAAAGGATGCATACCGGCTCTGTCCGGACGGCATATACATGCATCCGAATTTCGCCAAATACAAGGAGGCATCGGACCGTCTGCATGAGATCTGGGGCTCTTACGCATCCGCATCCGAGACGGTGGCCTTGGATGAGGCATATCTGGATGTGACCGAAACCGCCGGTAGTTTCGACCGTGCGAGGGAGATGGCCAGAGAGATAAAGCGCCGCACCGCCGCCGAGCTGGGCCTCACATGCTCCGTCGGTCTGGCCTATTCCAAATCCGCCGCGAAGACCGCCAGCGAGGAGAAGAAACCGGACGGATATTTCGAGATACCGACTCCCCAGGACTTCATGAATCTGGTCATCGACCGCGATGTCAGGGTTCTGTTCACCGTCGGGAAGAGGACCGCCGACAAGCTGTATAGCGCAGGGATATACACTGTCAGCAACCTTCTGGACAGGGAGGAGGAAGTCATCGGGCTTCTGGGGAGGCAGGGAACCGTCCTGCTCCAGCTTGCCCGCGGAATAGACGACAGGAAGGTCGTCCCTTACAGGCCGGAGGACGCCAAATCCCTGAGCCGCGAGCTGACTTTCCAGAGGGACGTCCATGACTACAGGCTTCTGGAGGATGTCCTTCTGCTGATGTCGATCAGCGTGGTGGAGCGCGCCAGACGCTACGGGCTCCACGGCAACGGGGTAGTTCTCAAGATCACCTATTCGAACATGAAGAGCATCACGAGGTCGAAGGCTTCTGTCCGCTGCGACGACGCCTTATCCATACACCGCGCGGCGGCGGATCTTCTTTCGGCCGTCAAAAAGCAGGGCGTAAGGCTGATCGGAGTCGGGATATACAATCTGTCCGGCGGAAGGGTCCGCCAGACTACTCTGGACGAGGATTTCGGCTCCGGCTCATCCGGCAGGGAGTCCGCTCTCGAGACCGCGCTCGCGGAGCTCAGCAGGCGCTACGGAATCGATTTCGCCGGGGACCGCGCCTATGCGCATCGCATAGAGGATCTGCATGGGGTGGCCGAGGAGATGAGGCTCCGCAGGATCTTCGGCTGATTTCCGGCCGGATAAATCTCCCTGTGATGCTGCCCGGGTCGGCCGCGATCTTTTCGGGCGTGCCGGAGGCCACTATCCTTCCGCCTTCCTCCCCGCCGCGGGGCCCCATATCTATGATGTAGTCGGCGTTCCTGATGACATCCAGATCGTGCTCGATGACGATCACCGTGGCGCCCGATTCTATGAGGGTCTGGAATATCCCCACGAGCACCTCCACGTCCAGAGGATGCAGCCCGATGGTAGGCTCGTCGAACACGAATATGGAATCCCCCTGGCCTTTCCTGAGCTCGCTGGCCAGCTTCAGGCGCTGGGCCTCCCCTCCCGAAAGCCCCGGCGTGGCCTCGCCCAGCGTCAGGTATCCGAGGCCGACGTCGTCCAGCGCTCTGAGCCTCGAGCAGACCAGAGGCATGTCCGAGCAGGCCTCCAGAGCTTCGTCGACGCTCATCCCCATGATCTCAGGCAGCGAATATGCCTTTCCGCTCTCCGATTTCCTGGAGATCCCGTACGCTTCCTGGCGGTAGCGCGATCCCCCGCAGTCCGGGCAGGGCATGTCGACGTCGGCGAGGAACTGTATGTCCAGGCTGACCGATCCGGTCCCGTCGCAGGTGGGGCATCTCAGAGACCCGGTGTTGTACGAGAGGTCTCCCGCTTTCACGCCTCTGCTTTTCGCTTCAGGGGTCTTCGCGAACGCTTTGCGGAGCTCGTCGTGGACGTCGGCATATGTGGCTACCGTGGAGCGGACGTTGATCCCTATGGGGGCGGCATCGATCAGCCTGATGCGAGACATCCCGTTGGCGGAGACCGATCTGACGTGCCGGGGCAGCTCCTTACCAGAGAACAGCGATTCCAGGGCAGGGACGAGGCTGTCCAGTACCATCGTGGTCTTGCCGCTCCCGGACACGCCGGTGACGACGGTGAGGCGCCCTTTGGGGATCCTCACGCCGAGAGGCTTCACGGTATGTATGGCCGACGTCTCCATGGCTATCTCGCCCTCGGAGAACATGGCATCTTCGGGGGCGCGGGGCCGGAGGCTGCGGTTTCTGCCTCCGAGGAACGGCCCTATCTTCGACTTCCCGTTCTTTTCCAGGTCCTTTACCGTGCCCTGGGCGATGACGTTTCCGCCGTCCGCCCCGGCGCCCGGCCCAAGCTCGATGATCCAGTCGGAATGGGCGAGAACCTGAGTGTCGTGGTCCACCAGCACCACGGTGTTCCCGTCCGATACGAGGTCGTCCATCACTCCCGCCAGGCCTTCTATGTTCGACGGATGCAGCCCTATCGACGGCTCGTCCAGGACGTAAAGCACCCCCGTGGTGCGGTTGCGGACGGATCTGGCAAGCTGGGAGCGCTGCCTTTCACCGGTGGACAGGGTGGACGTCGGGCGGTCCAGGGAAAGGTATCCGAGGCCCAGGTCCAGCAGGCGTCTGGCGGCGTCGGCGAAGGATTCGCATATGCTCTCCGCCATCGGGGCCATCTCTTCCGGGAGCGTCCCCGGCACGCCCGCGACCCATCCGGCCAGCTCGCTGAGGGTCATTTCGCAGGCTTTGTCCAGGGATATGCCTCTGACAAGCGGCGCGCGTGCCGCCTCGCAGAGCCTGGAGCCGCCGCAGACGGGGCAGATCCCGACCTTCAGGAATCTCTCGACCCTTTTCATGCCCTTCTCGTCCCTGACTTTGGACAGGGCATTCTCCACCGTGTGGACGGCGCTGTAGTATGTGAAATCCATCTCCCCGGCGTTCCCGGATTTCTCGTTGTAATAGAGTATGTGCCTTTTCTCCGCCGGCCCGTGGAACACGATCTCCCTCTCCCTCTCGGTCAGCTCCCTGAACGGGACGTCCGTGCGGACCCCCATATCTCTGGCCAGATCCTTCATCAGGGACCACATCAGGGTCTGCCACGGGGCGACCGCGCCCCCGTCTATCGTTTTGGATTCGTCCGGAACCAGCGTCGACTCGTCGACTTCGTATGCGATGCCGGTTCCGTCGCAGTTCCTGCACGCTCCCGTGCTGTTGAACGAGAGCTCTTCCGCGCTCGGAGGCGCCACGGTCTCCCCGCATACCGGGCATCTGATCTCGAACATGGCCGCGAAGTCTATGCTGGGCTTCAGGTAATGGCCGTTTGGGCATCTGTGGCTCGCCAGCCTGGAATACATCAGCCTGATGCTGTTGAGAAGCTCGGTGGAGGTCCCGAAAGTGCTCCTGATCCCGGGGATCCCCGGGCGCTGGTGGAGCGCGAGGGCGGCCGGAACATAGCGTACGTCATCCACATCGGCGCGGGCGGCCTGGGTCATGCGCCTGCGGGTGTATGTTGACAGGGATTCCAGATAGCGCCTGGAGCCTTCCGCGTACAGCGTGCCGAGGGCCAGCGAAGATTTCCCGGACCCGGAGACGCCGGCGATTCCCACGATCCTGTTCAGAGGCACGTCTACGTCGATGCTTTTGAGGTTGTGGATCCTGGCTCCGCGCACTTCGATGTGGTCGGGAATCTTCATGCCGCGCTCGAATCATCTGTTGATTTATAAACGGAACGAAACGGATCCCGTTCCGGAAGATAGAAAATGCCGGGGAAGCCCCCGGCGCCGGCTTCAGAAGAATCTGAAGATCCGGTCGGAATAGTCCATGATATCGTCCACGGGCATGCCCGCGATGAGCAGCGCCTGGACGTACATTATCTCGGCCATGTCGGCCGCTTTATCCCTGTCCTCGCCGTACGCTTTCTTGAGGGCGTCGAAGGCGGGATGGGAGCCGTTGATCTCGAGCACGCGCTTGGCCTTGATCTGGTTCATGTCGGATCCGCCGGGGATGCTGGCGAAATACTTCTCCATCTCAAGCGAGACGTCACCTTCGGTGCTGAGGCAGACCGCGTGGCTCTTGAGCTTGCGGGAGAGCCTGACGGAAGACACCTTGTCCCCGAGGGTCTCCTTCACGAAGTCCAGGATCTCCTTCTCGCCGCTCTCCTTCTCGTCGGCCTCCTTCTTCTCCTCTTCCGTCTCGATTCCGAGGTCGTTACCGGAGATGTCGCAGAATTCCTTCTCGTCGTAGGATCTGAGCGTGCGGATCGCGAATTCGTCCACGTCCTCGGTCATGCAGATGATGTCGTATCCCTTGTCCCTGACCTGCTCGGCCTGGGGGAGCTGCTTGGCGCGGGATACGCTCTCGGCGGATGCATAGTATATTTTCTCCTGGCCCTCGGGCATGGAATCCCTGTATTCTTTGAGGGTGACGAGCCTGTCCTGGGCCATCGAGTGGAACATGATCAGGTCCTTCACCATGTCGGAGTTGGCTCCGTAGCTGTCCACGACGCCGTATTTCAGCTGGGTCCCGAAGCTCTTGTAGAACTCCAGATACTTGTCGCGGTCGTCCGCGAGAAGAGTCTCCAGCTCTTTCCTGATCTTCTTCTCGATGTTGCTCCTGATCATGCTCAGCTGGCGGTCATGCTGGAGCATCTCCCTCGATATGTTCAGGGACAGGTCGGGGGAATCCACCACCCCCCTGACGAACCTGAAGCAGTCGGGGAGCACGTCCTTGCATTTCTCCATGATCATGACGCCGTTGGAGTATAGCTGGAGCCCGGGCTCGAAGTCGCGGCTGTAGAAGTTGTAGGGGGCGACCCTCGGGACGAAGAGCAGGGCCTTGTAGCTGATCGTTCCCTCGGCGTTGATCCTGACGACGGAGACCGGATCCTCGTAGTCGTGGAACTTGTCCTTGTAGAACTTGATGCAGTCCTCGTCGGAAGCGTCGCTCCTGGGGCGCTGCCAGATGGGCACCATGCTGTTGACCACGGTGTCTTCCATG
>JAEEJP010000119.1 GCA_016281925.1 Methanomassiliicoccaceae archaeon | reverse complement strand
GACGGAGGCCAGCGATGAGCATCCGTAGAACGCGAAATCCCCTATTTCCGTGACCGAATCCGGGATGGAGACGGAGGCCAGCGATGAGCATTCGCAGAACGCGAAATCCCCTATTTCCGTGACCGAATCCGGGATGGAGACGGAGGCCAGCGATGAGCATCCGTAGAACGCATCTTCCCATATGCTTTTAATTCCGCTACTGATGACCAAAGTCGTCAGAGAGGAGCAACCGAAGAACGCAAAAAATCCGATATTCGTAATCGAGGATGGTATGAACATTGAGGATATGGAAGAACAACCCCAGAACGCATAATCCCCGATATTCGTTACAGAGCCTGGAATCGCGACTGAAGAAAGGGACGTGCATCCGTAAAACGATTTGTCTCCAATAAATTTTATGCCGTAACCGATGGATACTGAGGACAGGGACGTGCATCCGTAAAACACTGAATCCGCCAGACCTGTTACCGAACCTGGAATCGCGACTGAAGAAAGGGACGTGCATCCAGAAAAAGCACTGTTGCCGATACCTGCAACTGAATCTGGTATGAAAACGGAAATAAGAGATGTGCAATTCTCAAAAGCACCATTATTAATGATGACAACGGAAGAAGGAATTGAAACTGAAGAAAGAGAAGAACATCCGTTGAATGCATCAAAACATATTTCGGTAACAGAAGCTGGTATGGATACTGAGGACAAAGACGTGCATCCGCAAAACACGCCCCACTCAATGCTGGTAATATGACCTAAAAAGGGGATTGAGGACAAAGACGTGCAATAAGCAAACGCGTAAGTATCAATTTGTGTCACAGACACAGGGATAGAAACAGAAACTAAGGAGTCACATCCATAAAATGCCGAAGTCCCGATACTCTTTACACCGTCACCAATTACTACGGAAGATAGAGAAGAGCAAGCACAAAAAGCATATTCCCCTATGGAAACTATTGAACCTGGGACATAAACTGAAGTCAGGGATGTACAGTGATTAAACGCTCCTCTCTCAATGCTCTTGATTGAATTAGCAATATAAGCATTAGTCATTGAAGTGCAATCACGAAACGCATATTCCCCGATAGAAATCGCACCCATCTCTATTATAACGGTTCTGATGTCATCATTATGTTCTTGCCAAGGATAAGGGGCCCCAACAACTCCTTTTCCAGAGACAGTCAACACACCCATTTCGTCGAGCTCCCAGTGCATCCCGTCGCCGAAATCCCCTCCCGCGGTCGGGGAGGCGTCGGAGGCCGGGGCTGACGCGGCGAGGCACACCGCCAGGAGCGCGATGAGAAGGGCGGCCAAGAAGAAATGGTTCGATTTGATTGATTGCATTGACTCACCTTTTCTAGCGTTGGACGGCCCGGGCCTGGCGGAACCGCCTTCGAAGACAATGGACACTGCTACCGGGCCGGCAGATAGTGCCATAAAAAGGGCCGTATGCGGATATATACATTGTTGGTTTCGAACTTCAGACGACATTCGATAGACACAGAAACCCGGAAACCGACGGCCCTTCGAAGCCGTTAGGACAGCCAGATATACCGGCACAGACATAGGCCGCACAGGTTTGCGGAGAAATCATGACCGACCACCAGAAGCGCATAGATTCCCGGATGAGGGAGCTGGCCGGAATCCTCGGCATAGCTCTGGACGCTGAGACCCTGGACCGGCTCAAGGAAGCGATGGATGCCACCCAGATCAAAAAAGGAATCCGCGGGCAAAAACAACAGCAACACGCGGAACGCGAGTCTCGCCATGATCGGAGATGCTGTGCTTGACCTCATCGTCCTAGAGGGACAGTTCGACCAAGGGAAGCCGAAAGACGACATGGACCGTATGAGGAAGCGGCTAACCACTAACGTCGTCCAGCATAGGATGCTCGTGGACTGCGGGATTGAGCGGTTCTACTACAACTCCGAGGGTTTCAAAGGAGACCCGGGCATCAACCAGCCCGCCTCGTCGCCCAAGCATATCCCTTACCTCGAGGCGATCGTCGGCGCGGTGTACAAGTCGCAAGGATTGGGCTGCTGCGAGGAATGGGTCCGGCGTGTTGTCATTCCCTAGCTCGAGCAGGCCCGCGATGACCTGAGAAAAAACAAAAAAGCAGATGACACAGCGGAATCCTCCGAAGCTCCTAATGAGCGAGGACCGACCAGCATCGACGGATCGCAGACTTCCCCCAATCAGCTGCCTACATACTGGACGCAAGTGGGCGGGGCAGCTCAATCAACGACGTCGCCAGCAGGCTCATCGAGCCCGATAACTCTTATTTGGGCCCGCGACAAGAAAACGTCGCAGGATCCCCGGCGGGCCGCTCCGGAACGGGAATAGCGGCGCGGCGCGGGGGAAGACGGGCTGGGGCCGCCCGGCCGTCCGGGCTCAGGAATCCAATTTCAGAGTCTTGCCCCCGACAGATAGGAAATGCCCGTCGCTGAAGTTCCCTGCGGTGGCCCCTATCCTCTCGCCGCCGGCGCCCATGAACTTGTATCCGAAGAACGCCTTGGGGTCGACGTACGAGAGGTGACCTCCGAACGTGATCTCCTGCAGGCCCGTCCCGCTGAACGCGCCGTAGCCTATGGACCGGGCGCTTCCCAGGTCGGCGGAGGTGAGGGACGCGCAGCGGTAGAAGGCGTGCTTCCCCACGGATTGGACGGTGGAGAGGTCTATGCTGGATAGGGAGGCGCACCCGCTGAACGCGTACGACCCGACGGAGAAGCAGCCCACATCGAGAACGACATGCTTTAGATTGGGGCATCTTGAGAAGGACCTGTACCCGACGTCGGCGGCGGTTTTCACTGTCTCTTCCACGAACCCGCGCATGAAGGGCAAAATGACCCAAAGGGATCCCATGGGCCCGTGGAAAGGATGCCTTTGGGAACCTGCAGAAAGAAAACTCTACGGGCTTGCCCCGCAGGCGCGGAGGCCCCGGACATCCCGGCGCGCTGGTGCGGGCGCTGATGATGGGGCTGAGCGGACGACCCCCTCAGCGGAGTGCCCATACAGCAGATAGGGCGGGTACGGGAAACGGGCGGAGGGAAGCCCCGATACCCTCCCGTCAAAGAGCCGTCTTAGGGCTTCCGCGGCCTTTCCGCCCTACTGAGCCGCCGCCAATACCCTTTGCGATCAGAGCCGCCGGGAAGATGACGGCTCGGGACGTATCCGCGCAGATTTCCGGGATGTCGGGGAAGGGGACGTCCCGCGTACGCCCGGGCGCATGTCCTCGCGGTTCGGAAGCGCCGGAGGGCTGCCGGCGTTTACACCATCGCAGCCGACAGGGGCCGGGACGCTCACGGACGCGGTATACCGCGCTGCGGAGGGCATATCTTGCCCCTTCCCGTGCTCACAGCGCTCGCACGCAATCGGTGCGGTATACCGCGGAATTCGGGGCAAGGAGGGCCGTCTTCCGGGGATTCCCGACGATCCGAGAGACGCCGGACGAATTCGGCCCCTCGCCGGTCGGGCGGGATTCCTCCCCATCGGAGAGGGTTCCCTTCCCGGCATCTCCGAGGCCGTGCCCTTGGCGACAGGAAAGGCCGGGTTTCCCCGCCATTGAGCGCGCTCCACGGACGGCCCCTCCGCCATATCGCAGGACGATTGCGGCCATCCCTCTCTCTGCGGGGATCCCCGCTTGCGCCCACGGGCGCCCCTTGGCCAAGGTTCAGCACGGCCCTCGGGGCAGGCGGGATCGGATCCCGAATTTGCCGCGGTCGCTCTCCGACAGCTCCCCCATCCTGCGGGCCAGGCCGCTCCTCGGGACAGTGCGCCTCTCCTGGTCGACGTAGGTGGGTCTGTCCAGCCCCGCCTCGAGACAGTCCTCTATGAGGTCGCGCCGACGGGATGCGCTCGCCTTCGAGGTGCATTTCCGATACGCGACCACGTCCCCGTCGCACGACAGGACCAGGACGGGGCGGTCCTTGATCCCGTCCAGCATAGGGGCCCACCATATCTCCCCCGGCCTCGGCCTGCGTTTATCGGCCTTTCTCATCGCCTTCAGCCCCCTCCTGTACTGCGCCATGTAGTCCGTCATGAGCCTCGCCATATCCTCTTCCCGCATTCGGGGCAAATGCGGCCGCCGACCAGCAGGCAATAGACGAGGCATACGATCCCATACCCCACCAGCAGGAGCAGGAGGAACCACGGCCAGCTGATCCTCCCGGCCCTGACCGTCTTGCGGCAGTACGGGCATAGCACGTCCTTCGGCATCGCTCCTCGCCCCCCTCAGACGCGCGCCCGCGGGGCTGGCGGCCCCCGTATGATTCAATCGTCCCTTGTTGCCTGCGTTCTTTAGTCCTCGACATCTTCAAGCCTCCTGGCGGTAAGCCGATACTACATCGCCGGAGGGTTTAAGCAAGCTCGTAGTTTTGGAAATTTTATCATAAAAATTCTAAACTAAAAAAAATTCATATATAGTAGAATCAATCGAGTCCCCATGGGTAAGAAGCGCCCGGAGGGGCACAAGTACCGGCAGTCGCCACTGAAGGTGGAGCTGTTCCGCCACATTTTCATGACGATGTACGGCGAGGACAGGACGACCCTCCCAGGGACGATCGGCCAAAGCGAATGCAGAGGCCCCCCGTCCGAAGAGCGGCCCGCATGGCTGCCGCTCGGAATTGCCCCCGACGGGCATCCCAAGGGGCCGGCGCCAAGGAGAGCGTGGAACAACACGATAAAGGGCCTCACGGAGGACATGAAGAACACGCCCCTCGGCATGCTGGGGAGGATGCATGAGCAGAACAGCATCCTCGCGATAGGAACCAAGGACCCAAAGATCAACCGGGACAACGTCCGCAGCGCGGTGGAGGAGCTGGTCGACGAGGGGCTCCTCGTGCGCCTCGCCGCCGCCCACAACCAGTACGCCTACTATCCCAACGAATCCCTGGAAGGCTTCAGGGCGTTCATCAGATGGGTGACCGAGAGGTTCAAGGACGACCCCCTGAGGTTCGCCATCCCGATGAGATCAGCGTACTACCGCCGCATGATGGACCGCCAGCTCATCCTGGACGTGCTGAAGGAGTGCGACGTGAGGTTCTCCTTCACCATAACGACCTCCGACGGGGGGAGGCATACGGTCACCGCCCCCGCGGCCGGGAGGTTCCCGAGGATTTTCGAGATGGGGGACGACATCGATTGGTACCTGGAATCGCTCGAGGGGCTCCGCAGGTATCTTCTCGAGTCGGATACTGCATCGGCGTCGCGCATCATCGAATTGCTGTACGCCCCCGAGCTCATCGACCGCTCACAAGGGGACGCGATAATCCGGGACGCGGAAGTCCTGGAATCGATGCGCGAGTTCATGGAGGGGCTGACCGGTCATCTCGGCGAGTGCAAAGCGCTCATGCATAGGCTCGCTAAGAACGCCGCCGATGGGGCGTTCGATGAGCGCTTCACCCCGCGCGACGTGTTCTCGGCAGACAGCGAGTTCGTGCTGCGCCGGGAGGCGCTGTGGGAGGACATGATCCTGGCCCCCGCCGATCTGGAAGGCGCTACTGCGAATCAGGGGGGCTCAGAATGCAAGCTGTCGGGCGATCTCCTGGACGCGGCCCTGGAGTTGTACCCCGAAATTCTGGAGAAGCACGTGATCCTCCCGGTCCTGTGCCTCGTGGAGCTGTCCCCCAGCGCCATGAAGCGCTTCTTCCTCGAGCCGGGGGCCATCAAGGGACGCATCTTCTCGCTGGACCACCGCAACTTCTGGGCGGACGGGAAGGTCCCCGGTGAGCCGGCAGCAAAGGACGGGGGTCCCGCTGCCGCCCACGCAGGATTCGCGGCGGAGCTGGACAGGCTCATGTCAGAGGCCCTGAAGGACTACGCGAACAACCGCACCCTCTACCCAGCGATCGAGGGTTACGTCCACCCTGGTCGCAGCAAGACCTGCCTTTATCGGACGGGGGACGTCATGTCCGGCGATGATATCCTCCCGGCGCTGTTCACGTTCAGGATTAACGACGGCCGCTATCTGTCGATGTACCACAGTCTCCCCTTCGACCCGACGATCGGCAGAGAGCTGGGCGACTGCGTCGAAGGCCCCAAGGGGATCGAGAGAAGCATGCTGCCCACCTACATGCACGGCCAGATGTGGAGGACCCCGGAGTGGCTGGACGAGATTTGCGGGGTGTATGCCGAAAGGTTCAGGGAGTCCAACCTCAGAGCCCGTGATGTCCGCGAGCGCTCGGATCCCGAGTCCGTCACGAACCGCATGGAATGGTTCATCGGACTGCTGAGGCACAACATACACGTCGACAAGTCCCTGGCCCAGGAACGATGGGGCGGTTTCCATCAGGGGAGCCTTCGACCTCTGCCCCTAAAATGCCACGTTTCGCTCCATCGGCCTCAGAACGGCGGTCAGGCCTTTCGGGGACGGTAGGAGGCGCATCCTCTATCCGAGCCGAGAAGATCGGGGCAGATGCGCTTTGATTCCCATCAAAAACCAGAGCGAGGAGATTGGGATCGAATAAGAGGGTGTGATTACTCACACCCTCTCGACCCCTCTGGAAGCTTCCATCTGCTATCGATGAGTTTAAAGATGCCATACTCGAAGCCCGGCCCTATGGGATGCACGGGGCCTGCCCTCCCAGATTGTATCGAGCAAACGTGCGGGATGAAGTGCCATGCAACATCCCGTATGAGACCGCTCAGACAATCGTGCCCGCTTGGCGCCTTTTCGAACGGAGGCGGAGGCGTCGCCAATCGATGGATTGCTGGATTCCGCAAAGCCTTTGCTCAGGACACTTTTACTCTTCGTCTGACGATACGTAGTCGTCGACCGCGCCTCCCAGGATCACATGGGGCCTGGATCCGCGGTAGACTATCTCGCACTCGACCCCGTAGACCTCCGTCACGATCTCCTCGGTTATGACCTCCTAAGCGGTTCCGATCGCCCTGATGATTCCGGGCCTCCCCATGACTATGACCTTGTCGGCGTACCTAGCGGATATGTTGAGGTCATGGCTTATCATCACCACCGTCATACCACTTTGCTTCGCCAGCTCGCTCAGCAGCTCCGTGACGTAGACCTGATGACGGACATCGAGATTAGACGTTGGTTCGTCCAAGATGAGTATGCTCGGCTCCCTCACGATGCCCCTGGCCATGGCGACCTTCTGATGCTGGCCGGCGGAAAGCTCGTTGAACCCCCTCATCGCCAGCCCCGAGAGCTCCAGCATCTTCAGGGTGCGGTTGCAGGCGTCGATGTCCTCGGCGTCGGTTTTCCATTTCCTCTTTTTGTAGCGGCCCATCATCACGGCGTCGAACACGGGCATGGAGAAGCAGTCTTGCGTGGTTACGGGCACATATCCCATGAATTCCGCCAGATCTTCGGGCTTGTATTCCCTCACATCCTTTCCGTCTATGGACACCTTGCCCGCCGTGGGCCTGACCAGCCCGTTCATACACCTTATCAGGGTCGACTTCCCTACGCCGTTCGGCCCGATTATGCATATAAGGCCGGGCCCCTCTATCGAGAAGCTTATGTCGTGGAGTACCTGACGGTCGGCGCTGTAGCCGAAGCACACGTTTTCGAAATCTATCCTCGTGCGTTCACCCCCATATGCTGTTGTCCTTCCTGATAATCAGCCACAGGAACATCGGGCCCCCCAGGAATGCCGTGATCACTCCGACCTGCAACACGGTGGGCGACAGGACCGTCCTTCCGATGATGTCCGATATTATGAGCAAAGCCGCCCCGAAGAACGCAGAGGCGGGTAGGAGGTATTTGTTGTCCGCCCCGATGAAAAGGCGGACTATGTGGGGAGCCACCAAGCCGACGAACCCGATCAGACCGGTAAAACTGACTATGGCCGCGCTTACCAGCGCCACCAGAAGGAAGCATATTATGCGCATCTTGCCGGCATCTATCCCGAGGGCGCGAGCGTTCTCGTCGCCCGTGGACAGCAGGTTCAGCTCGCGCGACAGGGCCATGCTGAGGGCGCAGCCTATCAGGGTGACCACGAACATTATCTGGACATTGTCCCAGCCGATGCCGCCGAGGGTTCCGACCTGCCAACGGTAAAGGGCGGACAGAGCGTCGGGGTCCGCCCAAAGCTTAAGAACGGTGGACATCGCGTTGAAAATGTACATCACGGCTATCCCAGCCATGATCATCACCGTCGGGGAGGCTTTCTTCAGCTTGGACACGGAGATGATCACGAACGTCGGAATGAGGGAGAATATGAACGCGTTGGTAATGATTGCCAGAGACCCTCCCGCGACGGAAGCCCCTACGGTTATCGCCAGAGTGGCCCCGAACCCCGCCCCGGAAGACACTCCGGTGGTGTACGGGTCCGCCAGGGGGTTCTTCAGCACGCTCTGCATCACGCATCCGGCCGTTGCCAATCCTGCCCCTGCGACCAGCCCGGCGCAGACGCGGGGCAGCCTGTATTCCACGATGGTGTAGTCCCAGTCAACGTGTGTGATGTTTCCGGTCAGATGGTTCCACAGGGTTTCGTAGGCCTCGATGACCGTTATGTCGGTGACGCCGACGCACATCCCCCATCCGACCGCTAAGAAAGTCGCAGCGGCGAACGTCAATATGAATGCCCATTTCCTGGCGACGTATTTCTTGTAGTCCAGAACGGGCTTGGAAGTCTCGACGTCCTGCCCTTTCGTCATCCATTCGCGAACGCTGCGAGACGCCTTTGACTCCTTGACATTTTCTCCGTCCACGCTTTATGCCTCCGTTTCAAAGGGTTTGATAAAAAGTTTGCATGCGACATGACGTCACATGGAGTAGAACTGGTAGCTAGGCATGTTGTCCAGCGTGTAATACGCGAACTTCTCGTCGAAGAACGCCTGCACCATCTTGTCGGCGTAGTCGTCCTCTATCTCGTCATAAAGGTAGGAGAGCAGCTTGGGATACGCGAAGCACCCGAAGAAGGAGTTCATGGTCCCGTTCGCGGTGGCCACGATGTGCTTGTTCTTATAGGCCGTGGTGGACGAGAATATGTCGTCGCACTCCTGCTTGAACTGCGCCATGTTCTGCTCCTGGGTGTTGCCGGTGGTCCAGGCCCCGGAGGAGCAGAATATGATCCAGTCGGGGTTCTTGCTGTTGAGCCACTCGATGTCGGTATGGGTGGCGTAGCTGTTGGTCGGCTCCACGATGTAGACCTCGGAGGGGGACTGGAGCATGTAAGTGTACAGCCCGTTGGACTCTCCGGTGGTGGACATGTTGAGGAAGCGGATGTCCGCCGTGGTGGTGGTGCTCCTCATCATGACGGTCACGCATGAGGGGGCGTCCTTGACATTGCCAATCTTGTCCTGGACGTAAGCCATGACCTCGTCGTAATATTTCATGTACTTCTCGGACTGCTCCTCGCAGCACAGCAATACCCCGGCGGTCACCACCCTGCCGTTCATGCTTGTCGGGAGGCACAGAAGGTCTATCTTCGAATTCGTACCCTTGAGATAAGCGTCTATGTCCTTGGCAGTCCCGTCGCCCTGGATGTAAGCGATGACGGCGGTGACCCCCGCCGCTTCATAGGATTTGGCAACAACCTCGGGCTCGGCATTGTATCCCTTTCCATAGGAGTACAGGCTCTGCCAGCCCGGGTTCTTCTCTTCCGATAGGGATCCGGACCCGACGGCCTTCACCCTGTCCCAGAGTCCCAGGAGGATGGCGAGGTCGGCTTGCTCCCAATACATCGTCCCGATGTTGCCTGTCACGGGGAAGCGGACGGACCCAATCTCGTTCCAAGTGTTGTAGTAGTACATCTTGGTGGGGGTCGCGTTCTTGCCCTTCATCAGATTTTTGAGGTAGGAGATGTCGCTTTCGTTCACGACGCCGTCGTTGTTGGCGTCGGCCAACGGGTAGGCTTTCTTGTTCCAGACGCCGGCTTTAATGATGTCGTTGATGATCTCGATGTCGTGGTCCGTGAGCTTGTTGTCGTTGTCGGCGTTGCCGAGGACCGTGAGATTGCCGGTGGCGAGGTATTTCTCCTCGTCAGAGCTTTTATCCCCTCCGGTCAGCATGAGCGCCGCCGCAATCGCGGCCACCGCCAGTATGGCGACCAGGACTATCGCGATTATGGCTTTCTGATTCATATAATCACTTGGATTAAATATCCAACGCATGGACACCATAATCGTTGATAACAGTTTCGGCTCTGCGGAAATCATATCCGAACTCGCCGACAGCATACTTCATCGCCTTCGCAACAAAGATCCGGTTATCCTGAGATTGCACATATCAGCAGATTCTGGCCGGCCCCACATCTGCGAAAGCATTACGTCTCCGGCAAACCATTGTCCCCCATGGAACAGACGAGATGCTACATCTGCGGGAGGACCCCCGAAGAGGCCATGTCCTTCCTGGAGGAACACAGCCATTTGCCCGAAATCGTATCGGGTGCGAGCAAGAAAGCACTCAGGCCTAAGGTGCAACCTTCCGAGGAGCTCGAAGTGGAGGCCCAAACCACCAGCGAAGACCCCTGGGCGAGCGGGAGAACCGTCCGTTTCACGGTAAGCGTGCCTTTATGCACTGTTTGCAGGGGGCTGATCGGGAAGACGGCGTCAACGGCCCTCCCCGAACGGCTGCGGGCAATGGATGCGTACTACCTCCGCGACTGACCGCAACCTCGGTCCCTTGGGCGCCCCTTCAGGATTATGCAGGTGCGGTTGATACAGACCTTGCCGCCGCTCCCGTCAACGCAGATGACGGGGGCCCCCATTGAGGCAATGGAGTCGGGCACGAGATTGGCATACGCCTCCGCTTCCCCTGCGCGATTATATTCGCACACGATTCGATGACAATGCAGCACAATTACTGTTTCGATCGTTGTCTGAACGAAGCATCTACGGATTGATGCCTTGGCGCAAAAAGGAAAGTGGGCCCGAAGGCCCGTTTTGATCTCAGAAAACCATTGCCAGCCTGGCGCCTGCACCTGAGAAGGCATGCCCGCGGAGAGCGCTGGGAGATACCGTAAGCTTCGTGTCGCCATCATAGAAGGACAGCCCGAAGAAGGCGTAGTTCCCTATCGCCTCGAGGCCGCTCCCGAAGCTTATGTCCGTCACCAATGTGCAGTTTCCGAAGGCTTTGAACCCGACGGCCGCCACATTGGAAAGATCGGCGGACCTCAGCGTCTTGCAGTTCAGCAGGGCGCTGTCGCCTATGGATTCCACCGAAAGGTCCCAGCCGCGGTACGTCACGGTGCTCGGGATTGCGGAGGCCCCGGCGGAATACCCGACGACGGACGCGGAACGGCCCTCTGCGGAAGCCACGGTATAGACCAGACCCCCGGCGGAGAACTCCTCCCCGTCGCGAATTTCGCCGACCATGCGGAGTGCGTCTCCTGACTTGACAACCGTTTGCCCACGCAGATCGCGGGCCGCGATGCTTAGAGTCTTGCCGTTCTCGTCGCAGAAAGAGAGCCCGAAGAATGCGTACCCCCCTATGCTCTCCAAACCGTTCCCGAAGCGGATCTCGGCCATGGAGACGCAGTTCCCAAACGCCTTGAAGCCTATCGCCTCTGCATTGGTAAGATCCGCGGATTCCAAGGTGCCGCATCTCAAGAAGGCGCTGTCACCTATCGATACCACGGCAAACTCTATGCCCTTGTACGTAACGGAACTCGGGACAGCGGAAACGGCCCCGTCGTAGCCGATCACGGAAACAGTGCGGGCCGCGGCGGAGACCACGGTGCAGCGGAGGCCGTCCGCGGAGAACGTGTCGCCGTCCTGTATGTCCCCGACGGCCCTAAGGACGCTCCCCGTTCTGACGAACGTATGTCCGCGCAGGGAATCGGCAGAGACTGAGATGACCTTGCCGCCCTCCCCGACGAACTTCAGGCCGTAAAACGCGTTCTGCCCGACGGCCTTCAAGGTGCTCGGGAATGAGACGGTGTCTATGGAGCCGCATCCGCTGAATGCGCTCTTGGATATCGTCTCAACGCCCTCCTCGATCGTCAGGGTCTTTAGATTGGAGCACTGGCAGAATGCATAGGCCCCCACCGACTTCAGGTTCCCTGGGATCGTCAGAGTCTCCAATCCGTAACAGTATGGGAACGCCTTGAATCCGACCGACGCCACTGTGGACAAATCCACCGAAGTTACGCCGTTGTTCTTGAAGAATGCGTTGGTGCCTATCACGGCGCCTGTTCCGGTGAAATGTATGTCCTTCATGGACTTGCAGGCGCTGAACGCGCTGGCTTCTAGAATGACGTCATCGCCGGGAATCGTAAGCGATTCTAGCCCGCATCCGAAGAAAGCGTATCCGGATACGAGCCTGACTGTCTCGGGCACATTGAGCTCGGTCAGTGACCTGCAATTGGCGAAGGCCTTGAATCCTACCGATTTGACGGAGCCGAGATCCACGGACTTCAGCGAAGAGCAGTTGTAGAACGCCATGCTGCCGACGGATACGACGGGCATGTCCAGTCCGTCATGGACCACGTAGAACGGAATCTTCAAGTCGGTAACGGTTGCGGAGCATCCGGTCAAAGAAACCGAATACGGGGAATCCGAGACGACAGTGTATTTAAGGCCGCCCTCGGAGAAGCTGTCACCTACCTTGAGCGACAGCATGTACAGCTTCCCTGCGGAGGCGCCCTTGTAGGCATGCCCGCCCAGATCCGCCGACACAGCCAGCCTGGAACCGTCAGGGCCGTAGAAGGCGCATCCATAGAACGCGTTGGCCCCCACGGCCGACAAAGTGCTCGGAAGGGATACGTATGTCAGGCCCTTGCATCCGCTGAACCCGCTGTTGCCTATCCTCCCAACACCCTCCGAGATGGTCAGGGATTTGAGGCTTCCGCAGCCGAAGAACGCATAGTCGCCCACCTCGGCGGAAATCACCAGAGACTGGACAGGGCATCTGGAGAACGACTTGATCCCTATGGCGCTGGCTCCAGAAAGGTCGATGTAAGAGAGCAACTGGCAGGAGTAGAACGATCCGTTCCCTATTCTGACGCTGCCATGCACCGTCAGAGATTCGATGCCGGTCTCGGCAAACGCCCAGTCTGACACCGCGGCGACCCTGTACGGGGCCCCCCTGTACGTCACCTTCTCGGGGATCTCTATGACCTTGCGGTCCCCAGAGGGTCCCACGGCGGTGACCTCCGAGGCATTCAGGAAGCCATAGCCGACGCCTCCGTAGGAAAATACTGCCTCCGGAAGGAAGTATCCCTCCACGATGATCCCACGGCCGCCGGCGAAATCCTTTCCGCTGACGCTGGACACCGTGGCGTCGATCTCGGTGACGCCGTCGGATGCGACGAGTATCACGTTCCCGAGGGCGTCATCCGCGATGGCAACCAGACCTGCGGGGAACCTCAGTTCGGCGAGCGCGTAGCAGTTTTGGAATACCTTCGACCCTATCGACGACACGTTCCCGAGGTCTACCGACTCCAGGGTGGTACGCCCGTAGAACGCCCCATCGGCTATTGACACGACATCCATCCTCACTCCGCGGTATTCCGCATACTCCGGGACCACCAACTTCTGTACATCTACGGACAGCCCCGTGAGCGATACGGAATATGGAGGTCCCGATACAATCGTGTATTCGATGCCGCCTTCGGAGAAGGTGTCGCCGATGGATATGGGCGATATGCGTACCATCTTGCTGTCCCCTGCCCTCGCGTAAGAGCTACCGCTAAGCGAAGAAGCATCCTGCCCCAGCAACGTAATCCCGTCCGCGTCATAGAATTCCAGCGGATGGAATGCCCTCGGCCCGATGCTCATCACCGATTGCGGCAACGTCAAAAATGCCATGGAATCGCATCCGTAGAACGCGTACCCGCCTATCTTGGTCACGGCCTCGGATATGTTTACAATCCTCAGGGAAGTGCAATTAGCGAAGGCCTTCAGCCCAACGGATTCGACAGAGCCGAGATTGGCCGACTCCAGAGTGGAGCAGCCGTAGAACGCCTTCTCGCCGATGGACACCACAGGTATGTCCATCCCCTCGTAAACCGCATACGGTGGGACATTCAGATTCTTGATAGTACCTGAATGACCTGTCAGGGAAACCGAATACGGGGAATCCGAAACGACGGTGTATTCGAGACCACCCTCGAAGAACGTATCTCCGACGGATACAGACGGTACGCGGAAGAGCTTGCCGTCCCCCGCACCCTCGTAAGATCTGCCGCTAAGAACGATAGCGTCCTGGCCCAGCAAAGTGCTCCCATCCGTGTCATAGAATTCGATTGGATGGAATGCTTTCAGCCCGATTTGCGTCACGGATTGCGGCAACGTAAGGGACGCCAAGGAACCGCATCCGTAGAACGCGTACCCAGCTATCTCCGTCACACCCTCTGACATGTTTACAATCCTCAGGGAAGTGCAGTTGGCGAAGGCCTTCAGCCCGACGGATACGACAGAGCCGAGGTTGGCCGACTCCAGAGTGGAGCAGCCGTAGAACGCCTTCTCGCCGATTGAGGTCACGGAGAACTTTATGCCTTCACAGTCGACTTCGGAAGGGATGGTGAGCGCCTCGAAGGGGCCTGCGTATCCGATTATCATTGCCCTGGCGGGATTCAAAGAGGTAACGGAATAGCGCAGTCCGGCGTCTTCAAACTCATGCCCTATTGACACTGTCTGCAAAGCGTAAAGTTTTCTGTCGCCGTCCCCTGTATAGCATAGCCCTCCTATCAGATCCGATGCTCCCAGTCTGAGGCCGTTCAAGTCGTAGAACGACAGCCCGTGGAACGCATTGCCGCCCAGAGACGAGAGGCTTCTGGGGAGGAAAACGCTCATGAGGCCCGTGCATCCGCTGAACCCGCTGACGCCTATCGATTCGACGCCTTCCTCGATGGTAAGCGATTTCATGCCCTTGCAGCCGAAGAATGCATAGTCACCTACGTTTGCTGAGACGACCAGGGACGTGATGGCGGTGTAGGGGAAGGATTTCATGCCTATGAAGAACGCCCCGGATATGTCGGCGGAAGACAGGGATGCGCATGAATAGAACGCGCCGTTCCCTATCCTTACCCCGTCCCCGATCACGAGGGATTGAATGCCGGATTCGGCGAAAGCCCAATCGGAAACCGAGACGACCCTGTATGAGGATACCCCGTTTCTTACGGACGATGGGATGACGATATCCTTGGAATCGTCGGAGGGCCCCAGAGCCGTAACCTCTTCGGGTCCGATGAGCCCGTAGGATACGCCGCCTGCGGAGAACGCCGGGTCCGAGAGCTCGTATCCTTCGACCAGTATGCCTCTGCCTCCGGCGAAGATCTTTCCCGAAAGGCCTGAGGGGGAGATCTCTGCGCGGGTGAAGCCGTCCGATTCAAGCAGGGTGACATACTCGAAAGCATCCTGGGCGACATGCTCCAGGCTGTCCGGGAATGCCAGCCTTTCCAGCCCGTAGCAACTGTAGAATGCCTTTGAGCCTATGGATGAGACGCGCCCAAGGTCGACTGACTTCAGCTCTGAATGGCCGTAAAACGCATTATCCCCGATGGAGACCACCGAATAGGCGATTCCCCCATATGATACGTCAGAAGGTACGGCAACATAGGTCAGAGCACCTTCGTATCCGGATACGGTTGTTCCGTGAGGATCCGTCGAAATCACTGTGAACTGGAGGCCGTTATCCGTGAACACGTCCCCGACCAACAATGGTTCCGAACGGATGAGCGCCCCATCCCCGCGTCCCACATACGAATGGCCCCTGACTGATATGGCATCAGCCCCCAACACAGTATGCCCGTCGGCATCAAAGAATTCCAAGCCCCGGAACGCACCATCTCCGATGTCGGTGATCGAAGCTGGGATAGCCACATAGTCTAAGGATAAACAGTACGAGAATGCGTAATCACCAATTACGGTAACTCCTTCGAGGACGGCCAGGGACCGGATGCCGGAGCACCCGTAGAACGCATTATTGCCAACGTCCGCTCCGAGGGCCACCGACGTGATACCGGTACAGCCACTGAACGCGCCCTCCGCGACCGATACCACGGCGTATTCGACGCTGCCATAGATCACCGAGGCGGGGACAACAAGCTCGCCCATCGGCGTGACTAAGTATCCGGTCAGATTTGCCGACGGCGATTCCGAGTCGCAGACGGTGTATTCGAGACCGCCGACTACGAACGACTCCCCGATCGGAAGGATCGGAACTACCTCGCGGAGAATCTTGGATTCTCCCTCAAAGACCTTGCCAGCAAGGTTGGCCGCCGAGGCGCTGATCTTCGTACCGTCGGCGCCGTAGAACGTTAGCTTGTAGAACGCCTTGCTTCCCAAGCTGCCGAGGGATCCGGGGAGCTCGACGTGTGTGAGGCCCGTGCAACTCGCGAAGGCGCTCGCGCTTATCTCGCCGACGCCCTCGAGGACAATCAGGGACCGGATGCCGGAGCACCCGTAGAACGCATTCTTGCCCGCGTCCGCTCCGAGGGCCACCGACGTGATACCGGTGCAGCCTCTGAAAGCACCCTCCGCGACGGACGCCACGGCGTATTCGACGCGGCCGTAGGTCACCGATGCGGGGACCACCAATGATTCTGAGGGATCCGACGAGAATCCCGTCAGATCGGCAGATCTGGCTTCGGCGTCGACGACCGTGTAGGCCAGGCCCCCGACGGCGAAGGATTCGCCGGCGGACAGGGGCGGGACGGCCTCGTAGAGCGTCTTGGACCCGCCCTCGAACGTCTTGCCAGCGAGGTTTGCCGCCGAGGCGCTGATCTTCGTCCCGTCGGCACCGTAGAACGTTAGCTTGTAGAACGCCTTGCTGCCCACGCTGCCGAGGGATCCGGGGAGCTCGACGTGTGTGAGGCCCGTGCAGCTCGCGAAGGCGCTCGCGCCGATTTTGGTGACTCCTTCTTGGACGGTGAGGGACCGGATGCCGGAGCACCCGTAGAACGCGCGCTCGGTGACAGCGATTACGTTGAATTTGGAGCCGTCGAAAGCCACCGTGCTCGGTATGACGAAAACGCCCAATGGTTCAGTCCCGTATCCCACGGCCCTCACAGTCATAGCAGTGGGATCGGCCACGGAATAGACAATGTTGTCCACGGTAAATTCGAATCCCGTGGCGATGCCCTGCGAAATCGGCGAAAACACAGCTATGTACACAGCATTGCCTGATACAACCGATATCTCAGGCGACCATCCGACGAACTCATAGGTGTTCTGCCCATCAGATTCGCGGACCGGCGTGTCGCCATCGTATTTGGGCATCTCGCCGGGCATGACGAATTCTTTCAGCAGGACGGTTCCGTCCCAGTTCTTCCACGTTATTTCAAACGAAGATGCAGGAGCGTAAACCGCGACGAGGCCGCACAGATCGCCGATGCTCCCCGCCGTTTCTGCGTATTCCTCGAGGCTGATGGGCTTGTCGGCGGGCCATGTGCTGCCGGTGCGGGTTATGGACTTCAGGGCTTTGCCGTCCGTTTCGTACGTGCAGAGCTCCCATCCTGAGATCTCCAAAGCCCCGACGGTCCGGCCGCCAGGATACGTGATGCATGCGCCGTCTCCGGTGCGGTACTCCTCCACGGCGTAGATCGAATTCTCCGCCGAAAGGATGCGGACGACCTTCAGCGTCTCGTAGGGCACGTACACGGCCACGTAGTTGACATCTCCGATGCCTCCGGCCGCCTCTGCCCACGAAGAATCGCAGCTCTCACGGGCGATGGGGGGGATGGCGTCCTTTCCTGGGGCGGCGCCGCCGAAGTCGGGATCGAGGTACCTCAAGGTTCTGTACGGCTCGCCGAGCATGTTTCCGTCGGCGTCGGAGTCGTACCAGGCCGCGGTCTTCACGGCCGGAACCGACAGCTCGAATGTGATGGTGTAGCCGGACTCGAATCCGAGGGCGATTTCGACCGTCCCCTCGAGACCGGAAAGAGCGCCCCTGGATATCACAGCAGATTCGGAAGAGAATGCCCATTCTCCTTCCTCCAGATCGCGCCCTCCGACGCTCACGGAGACGAGGTCGTTCCCGTTGGATTCGAATCCGATGGCATAGTCCCCGAACTCCAGATTACCGGACGGGAGATATGTCCCCGCTCCGGATAGCCCGTCGGACGGGTCTGTACGGCATCCGGCGGGCAGCGAGGGGGGCCCGGATATGCCGTTCGCGTTCCCGGTGCGGATGACGGCGACCGTCGCGCTGTCGTTGTCGCCGTACGGATCGCCTGCGCAGCTTACCGACATGGTTGCATGGCCAGTGGGATCCAGGGCCGAACTGTCCGCCAGCACGGTGAGTATCCTGCGCTCGCCAGGCGCCAGCTCGAGCGGGACGGCCTTTCCGGCGCATACGAACTCGCCGGACGCGGCTTCATTCCCCTGGTTGGACACCGACGCCAGTATGTAGTCCAGACCGCCCAGCACTATGGGCTCTGCGGACAGCGAGAGATCAGGATAGCCGGCGGAGAAGCGTATCTCCTCCGCGCTTCCGCAGACGGAAAAATAGGCGATGCATTCGCCGCCGTCCTTCGCGAGCTCTCCGACGCCTATCTCGGCGGTCCAAGTCTCGCCGGGGGAAAGGACGGTTTTGTTCCCTCCGAGGGCGACTTCCGCGGCCGCGGTCCCGCTGTTGACGGCGGTGACAGCAAGCTTCGCCTCCCTGTACATGATTTCGTAGGCGTACGACACCGACGGCCCGGGCGCGACTTCGAGGTCGTCGCCCGGCAGGATGCCGCCTCTGCCGTCGGAAAGGCTCCACGAAAGCTCGAGGCAGTCCCCCATCTGCGCCCTTAGAGACGATGTGTGGTATCCTGCCCCCCCTTCCTTTGAGAATTTCACCGGCTGGCCGGAGAATTCGGCAGTCTTTCCGGAAGCGTCGGAGCCGAAGAACAGGCCGTATATGCCGTCGCAAGGCGCATAGACGAATCCCACGGTCGCTACCGTCCCGGAAGAGGACATCGCGAGGACCGTGAATCCGGTCCCGGGGACGAACATGGACGCGTCTTCGACCTCGACCGTTATGATGCCGCCGGAAACGCCTGCGCTTAGGCATCCGCTCATGCTGTCCCTGTCGTCCCAGGAGATGCTCTTGGCGGTGGCGTATACGTATTTCACCGCATTTTTGCCTGATGCCACCGATGCCGGTACGCATATCTCGTAAGTCTGCTTTCCGGACGCCTTCGGCAGGGGCACCGCGGATTCCTTCGAGGACGTGGACGTGTCCCCGTACGAAGGCACCACGTATTCGTATCCGGGCAGCGGAGCAGTGGAATACCCGGCGGAAGACACGTACACTATGGCGTCGCCTCCTTCCCCGGACACCGCGGCGAACCCGCCGGCCAGCAGCCCCTGCGAATCGCCGAACAGCTCGGCCCCGTCGGAATAGCGGATCAGAGAGAAATCTGTGGACGAGTAGTAGACGAGGGATCCGGCCAGAGTCTCCACGTAGGCGACTCCTTCGACGTCTTCCGTCCCGTTCGGGGCATAGACGCGCATGAAGCGGTCCTGAGTGGAAAGGTCAGAATCCCTATCGATGACGGCCGCGAAGGAGCCGCCTGAGAATACGGTTATGTCGGTGATGGGAGGGAGCCCGGCGCCGGGGACCTTCGAGACGTCCCATTCCCCGCCGGAGAGGCGGACGGCCTTCCACAGGGAATTCGAATCGGTCTCGAACGAATTGGAATTCCCGGAGGGGTCCACGTAGTTGTAGGGCGAGGTCCCGAAGATGCTGCCGTCGGAATTCTCCGACCAGACGATGTATTCACATCCGTTTTCCGCGAAATACGATGCGCCGCTCTTGTGGTCCGAGGTGGTCCCGGGCGTGTCCTCCGCGGCTACGGCCCTGTCCCCTATCCCGGAGAGGTCGGCGTAGGCCAGGATCTGGCTGCCGGCTATGGAATAGAGGTTGCCCTCGTCATACAGGCGGTCCGCCTGGTGCACATAGACCAGAACCGGGGCGCCGTCTCTGAACGCCACCGCGAACGAAACGTCGTTCAGGCCGTCGTCGCTGACCGCCGCCCAGGGCTCCCAGGCGCCGCCGATATACTTGTCCACGGCGAGCTTCTGGTAGTTTAACTCGCTGTATCCGGCGGAGAAGCCGTAGGCGCTGCCGCCTGAATAGGCGTCGACGAAACGGACCTTGTATCTATCGCCGCCGTAGGAGAAGACCTCCGAGGTCTGGTCCACACCGGTGCCGGAGGCTTCCTCTGCTTCCTTTTCAGAAGAGGCCGCCGCGAACCTCACCGTCATCAGCGGGGCCGCTTTGAGCAGGGATCTGGACGTCGGCTCCTCCTGGTATTCGTACAGCGTCCATTCTCCGCTGACGATGGGGACCTTCCCGTCGAACCACAGGAATTTGTAGTAGAGGCCCGCCTCGGCGCTGAGCTCCACCTTGGTGAAATACACCCTGGGATACATCTTCAGCTTCATCCCGAATTCCGCCTCGCCGTAGACGCCGCCTTCGATCAGCTTGAAGTCGATTCCCGCACTCAGCTCCAGCCCCAGCTTGATGCCCAGCTCCGCGTCGTCGAGATATGCGCCGCGGGTCTGGTCGAACAGGAACGTCAGCCCCAGCCTTCCGTCCGCGGTGAACTGCGCCTCCAGCTTGATGGGGATGACCGCCACAGGGGTTGTGACGTAGATGTGGTGCGTGGCCGTGAAGCTGTAATGGATCGTGCCTATTACGTCGCATTCCTTGAGGGCGAGCGCGCCGCCTTCGTAGCGGAATATCAGGTCGCCGCTCAGATTCATCCTGAGCTTATGGGACGTCTCGGTGACCGACTGAGTGCCGGATGTTTTGACCGCCTCTACCAGGGGCTCCCCGGTCTCGGCGAAGTGGGCAATGATCCTGAACACGTCGTCGTACAGGGAGAATCTGGGCTCAGATTTCTGGGCGATCACCCCGAAGTATACCTCGTGCGGGTCGGTCCCGACGCCGTCGGTGATGCTCATGCGGTAGTACGTGTAGCTGTCGTACCCGGTCCCTCTCGCGAACCAGATGTTGAATTTGTACTTACCGTCGTAGACGTACCCCTTCTCACCGGTTACATGGAGCTCGCGGTCCCCGTCCCAGAAGCGGTAGGTATTCCCGTGATGCCCCCAGATGTTCTTCTTGTATCCCGCCTCGCAGTCCGGAGCCATGCCTCCGGAGGTTTTGATCTTCGGCTCGGAATCCCATTGCTTGGAGTACCCGGCGCCCATAGTCACGTGAATCGTGTCCCCGTCTGGCCTGATGGAAACGTCCATGCCTCCCAGCCCGAACTCCAGGCTGCCGGAGGACAGAAGGCCCTGGATGTACCCCAGGAAAACGTCGGCAGCACCGTTGCCGGTGCCGGACGCCAGGTTCAGATCCGCATCCCCCAGATCGGCAAGGATCTGGTCCTCGGTTATCACGGCACTAATCAGATCGATGCTCAGATCGGCGCGGTAATTCCTTTCGGCGCTGTCCAGGCATGCGGAAAGCTCGTCTCCGGCGTGAAGCTCCTCGTTGGATATACTGAACGTGTATGTCGTCTGCCGGGAGACGTTGCCGAACACCTTGGACACGGCGTCTACTGGATAGAACCTGCTTCTCCCGTCGGTGAGATAGCAGTCGTAATCGGATCCGTCGCTGGGGTCGGTGTAGGCCACAATCACAATATCGACGGCCTCGCTTTCGGCGTGCCTAGCCTCGCCGTTGTATTCAAAGTATTGTTCCTTCCCCATCTCCGCGAGATTGACAATGACACTCCCCGCGTTGAGGTCTTCATCCTGGCAGCTGACGCCTTCGATGCGGGGCTCGGCTACAAGCTTAATCACCGACACCATCATATCCGCATTGAGGCGGGCCCTCTGCTGGTACGGGAAGTATCCGTCCTTGATTGTCAGGACGGTGACATCCCTAAAATCCCCTTCAGGATAGAGCATCTCCGAGAAGGCCGCATAGGCCATCCCGTAGTCGTCGGTGGAGTATTTCGTCTGGGACCCGGAGGTATAGATGTACAGGTCCGCGTTGGGTATGGCACATCCGTCGCTCCCGACCACCATGAAATAGTAGTATTCAGCGGACAGGATATCCTGGCTGAGCTCAGATATGACGGGATACTCCCTTACATGCCTTTCCATCCAGCTATCGGAAGATACGATTCCTTTCCCCTCGCCGAAATAGGACGTCAGAGATTCAGATGCGTTGTCGTAGATCTTCTCCCCGGTGGAAGGCAGGGAATCGCACAGATAATACACTTCGCCGAGTCTGACGCAGTCCGCGAAGGCCGACGACCCTATGTATACCGGATTCACGGACGTGACGATTACCCTCCTGATACTGGAATTGTCCGCGAACGCGCAGTCGTAGATCTTTTCGGTCTTCTCCGGAAGAGAGAACGCAATCCTCTCCAGGCCCGCAGGGTAGCAGTAGAGCACAGAAAGATCCTTGGAATAGAGGACGCCGTTGCCGTCGGCGCAGAAATTCTCGTTGCTTTCGGAGACGGAGATCGTTCTGAGCGCCCTGTCGTTGCCGAACATGTCATAGCTGTATAGGCCGTCGGCATCCGCGGTGCTAGAACCGTAGTATCCGGAGCCGAACGCGAACGACTTCAGGGAATCGCACTCTGCAAAGGCCTCCCTCCCAACAACGGTCACGCTGTCGGAGAGGACCACCGACTCTAAGTTATCGGCGTCGTAGAAAGCATATGCGTCGATGGAATAGACGTCTCCTGCGCTGAAATGTGTCTTATCAGTAAGATCAAACGCATCTGACGCGTTCGCGGCCGGATACTGGATAATCCTGAGGCCACTGCCGGATGATTTCATCAGAATCCCTTCATGCGAGAAATACCCGCCGCTGTTGGGTCCGACGGAGAACTCCTCGATTTTCGGATTGCTCGCGAAGGCCATCTTGCCTATGTACATGACCCCTTCCGATATCTCCACTGTACCGGACAACCCCGAATTGTAAAGCGAGGATTCCCCGAAGAAAACAACTTCGGACAGGTCGTCTACGAACTCTGCGCGGGGGCAGTTCTCGAACGCGGAGTCCTCAAGATAATGGACGGAAGATCCGTGTACCTTCTCCAGACTGGTGCATCCGTAAAACGCATGGGAGCCTATGATCTCGACGCTGCCGAGGTAGACTTCCACCACCTTGCTTCCGGCGAACGCATACCTTTCGACCACGGCGGTCCCGCTCTTAACCACGAACGACGGAACAATGGCAGGGGCTTTGATGAGCCTGTCGTATATGCCGTGGCACACATCAGTGTCCGCCGTTATGCTAGAGACGGTTATCTTCCCGCTTTTTCCTACCTCCACAGGATCGTCCATGAACCAGGTTGCCTCCTGTGTCCACCTGGCGTCTCCCACGGCGTTCTTGGACGGGATTATCCTGAGGATGACGTCGCTGCCGAAATCTGGCGTATCGCGCACGGCCATATGAGCGGTTATCTCCAGATATCTGCCATCTATGAGTTTTTTAATCCCCGAGTCGGGCATTCTGTATTCTATCACTAGCTTGCTGCCGTCGAAATGCGCGCGGGTTATCTCGAAGCCGGTGCTTTCTTCCAGGATGATTCCGTCTCTGGAACAGAACGCCGTCCTGATTCCATCCAGCTCAAGGTCCGCCGTCTTCAGCTTCACCGCGAATTCCAGGCCGCCTCCGTAGAGGGCCCCGTCTTCAGAATGGTAGCGCGAGTTGCCTGACACCACGAACCCTTTGAGATTCGACATCTCGCGGAAGGTGCAGTCCTGGACGGCGGGATTCTCGGCGGTCTCGTAGAATCCGATATATTCGCCAAAAGTAATATTCGTAGCGGGGCTCTTGTAGAAGGCGTAGCGGTCGAATCCCGTCACCATGTAGATGAAACCCTTGCTCTCGTCGTAGATGAAATCAGGTATCACGTAATCCTTGCCAGAAGAGCCGCTGGTGTTCTCCGGGCTCTCGCTTCCTGCGGTGGACGACGCCAAGCCTACGGAAGCGGTCATGGTCCCCGAGTCCAAGGCATAGACGAGATCGGCATCTGAGAGGACGGATGCAATCTTCAGGCTGTGACCCCATACTATTTTGGGGCCCCCATCTTTGAACGTTCCGAACGTTTTTTCATTTTCTTTCAGACAGACCACAACGCAGCCGTCGCTAAGAGCCAAATCCCCGCCATTTATCGTGGGGCACGTTCCCAGAAAAATTATGGCATCAAGCTTAGTGCACCCAGAAAATGCATCTGAATCTATTGTTCCGACTGTTTCCGGCACAGTTATACTCCGTATCGATGCAGAACCTGGGCCACTTCCTATCCCGCTAATGTTTGTCACCGGTATTCTGGCACCGGAATCCGTTAAGGCGGTGATATGGCCGGGTATGATGATGCTGCCGCTGTCGAAGCCCAAACTTTCAAACCCAGCGACAGACGCCTCAGAGCCGTCAAGACCCTTGTATGCCAGACCGTTTATGCCCAAAGATTGAATGCCGCCTGTTTTGACCTGGACTATCTCGTCTGAACCGTATGCCATTACCGGGATGCAGTTAACGTCGTCGGCGGACTTCCAAAGCTCCGTAAGATGTTTGGCAGACGCATCATAGGAAACTATGCCGTTCCATGTGCCGTTGCCTGCGCCGTAGAATATGTACGGCACTTTGACCCATTCCGAATCGATGCAAACTTCATGCGGAACGACGAATTTGGAGTTAAGGCCCTGCCCGAAACCGCCCAGGAAATATATGCTCAGCAGATTCTTGCATCCGGAAAAGGCGCCATCGCCCAAAGTATCGACGTCTTTGCCGAGCATCACACGGGAAAGCAGGCTGAGATTTTCGAATGCACCGGGCTCTATCTCCCTGATGCCGTCGCCCACGACGACAGCGTACACCTGCTTGAAGCTGTCGGAACTGAATGTCCCAGAATAAACAGACGGCTTATCGCGGATGTTAAACAGGCACAGGGCATTATCGGAGCGGAGGACCCACGCAGCTTCGCTTCTTCCGCCGGCAGACCAGTCTCCGTCGTCCTGGTATGATCCCTTGATTTCCACATAATCAAAATAAGGGGAGAAACCACAGCCACCGCTGTCTTCATAACCGTATATTGTCGCCGGGAGGCTCTCGAATGCATCGGAGCCGACTGTGATGACCTTTCCTCTGGGAATCACTGGAGAAGGGAGACCGTCATGGACGAAAAGCACAGACTCTATCCCGCCGCAGCCTTTGAAGGCGTTGTCTCCTATAGATAAGACGTTATTGCCGTAACCGACAATAACGCTACCGAGATTGGAACATCCGTTGAACGAATAGCTCCCGATGAACGTGACCGAGCCGGGGATGTCCACGGAAGATAGGGAAGTGCAGCCTTGGAACGCGCTTCTTTCAACGGACGTCACGGACGAAGGTATGACGACGTTCTTTACACCCGACCCGGCGGCGCAAGAAATGAGCGCGGTTCCGCTGACTAGCAAGACGCCGTCAATGATTCCTGAGTACGATCCGGAAAATCTATTCAGAGAGGAGCAACCTTCGAATGCCCTCTCGCCGATGGACGTGACCGAGCCGGGGATGTCCACGGAAGACAGGGATGTGCATAATACAAACGCCTGAACGCTAATCGAAGTCACGCCATCCTGGATGACAGCTTTTTTGACACCAGAACCCCAGGGTGGACCGCCCGGCCCATAATCAAACATTGGCCCTGTCCCATACACTGTCAAAAGACCGCCAGCATCTAAGGTCCATGACAGATTCTCCCCGCAGGCACCGGAGCTCATTATTAAGATTCCATTGCCAGAGCCGCGGAATGAATGGCCAGAAAGATCGCGTGGCATGTGATTTAATACTCTGCCGCGATCGTCGTTAAATACCAAACCTAAAAACGCCCCCTCGCCGATGGATGTGACCGAACCGGGGATTGACAGGGAGGACAGGGAGCAACCGCGG
>JAEEJP010000118.1 GCA_016281925.1 Methanomassiliicoccaceae archaeon | reverse complement strand
TAGTATGCCAATATATTTCAACGAAAACAGTATTACGATGATCATGGTTTGTAATAATAATAGCCCCGAAGATCTCCGCAGGCTGAACAGAATGGTTTATGGGCACGAGAACTGGCTTTACGGCGCGGAGATCAAAGACGGAAAGGTCACCGTCATGGGCGGATACGGCCACCGCATGGTGTCCGACGGACCAATACCCGCTTCGTACTCCAAGATAGCCATCTTCAATGAGAAAGGCCCCCTTGATGTCGAATACAAGCTGGAAACGTCCGAAAAAAACAGCAAACTCACATTCGACGATACCGGCGACGACATCTACACGGTCTATTTCGGATGCGAAAGCAGCATCATCTGGGTCATAACAGACGAAGGATGGTTCAACGGCCTCAAGAAAGATTTCAAGAACGTGAACCGCTCCGCGGCTTATCAGGTCATCTCGAAGAAAGTCATATCCAAAACAGGCGCCCCGGGAACCATAATGAATTCCATCATAGACATACAGCTGAGCTGCGTGAAGCCCAAGAAAGGGCAGACCGTGACTGCCCAGGTGATCTACGAGGGCAAGCCCCTCCAGAACGTCAAGGTCATGGTCTTCGACAAGACCGCCGAGGACACCCGGAACTACATCACAGACGGCGAAGGGAAGATCTCTTTCGAAGCCGGATCCGTCGGGGAATACCTGGTCGTAGTCAGATACGCCGATGCCAGCAAAGCCGTCGAAGACGAGTATGACGAAGTCATGAACGTGATGTCCCAGACGTTCGAGTGTGCGGAATGAAAACCGTAATATCCACTGGAAAAGGAGGAGTCGGGAAAACCACCACGATCTCGTCCATCGCGACCATGATGGCTCGCGAGGGACGGAAAGTGGTCGTCTTCGACACCGACCCCAGCATGAATCTGGCTATGACCCTGGGGATACCGTTCATGGAAGTCCCCACCATCGCCGACGAAAGGGATGAGATAGGCCGGGAGCTTGAAGAGGATGGGATCTCCGAGATCGGCAGGAAAGTCATAGAGGAGCACTCGAAAGTCAGCGCGGACGGGATACGCGTGGTCGTCATGGGAGCGATAGAGCACGGAGGCGGAGGATGCCTCTGCGCCCCGATAAACCTCGTCAAAATGCTCCTGAATTACCTGGGATCGGACAGATGCGAAGAAAAATATGACATAGCTTTCGTGGACTCCCAGGCCGGGCCGGAAATACTCGGGAGAGGGCTTGCCAGAGAATTCGACTGCAATGCGGTCCTTACCGAGCCGACTCCCAAGTCCGCCGAAGTCTCCAGGCAGGTCGTGAAGATGGCCAAAGATCTGGATGTCAAAAGCAATCTCCTTATAATCAACAAATCCGAGAGCGAAGAGGACATAGAGAGGATGTCGTCCGCGGTCGGACTCAGGCCGGAAGAAGCCGTTCGCATAAGATATGACCGCTCCGTGATCCGGGCCGACCGGAACGGCGAGACCCTCATAGATGCGTACCCGGAATCGGATGCCGTCAAAGACCTGGCCGCGGCCAAAAAGAAAATAGAACAGCTGATAGGGATGCGAAATGTGCGAATTCACCGTATATCTGGACGGGCACGATGACAGCGACATAGTCGCCGACAAGGTCATCAAAGCCACCGTCAAGCCCGAATATGTGGCTCTCATGAATGCCGAAGGGAACGTCATCAAAATTCCCAGAGCGGCAATCACCAAAGTGGACACGATCATGGCGGAGCTGTGGCTCGCTTCTGTGCGGCGATGATCCCCGTGAGGAAACATGTTTCGCGGGCGGATCAGCCCTGCCCGCATCCTTTCTGCCAGGAGGCGCTCCCATGAAAACGGGCGTCATAGTTCTGGGCCAGAACTCAGATTCGCCGGGCGGAAGGCTCATAGCCGAAGAATGCGCGGAATACCTGGAATCCCGCGGGCGCAGGAACGTCCGCGTAGCCTTCCATAAAGGCTCGCCTGACTCTTCCGAAGTCATCTCGGAGATGTGCCGCAAAGACGGGATCAACACGTTCTCCATCCTTCCTTTGGCCATATCCGAGGGGAGGACCACCATCTGGGACATGCCCAAAAAGCTGTCGCTTCCGGACAGCGCCGGGTCCTGGACGATCCTGGACGGGACAGAAATCGCCACCAGATTCTCCACCGCCCTGGGATTCGATCAGCGGATGGCGGAAGCGATATCAGATCTTCTCGGCGAGCCGCACGGCGGCGATGGCGTCCTGCTGATGGCCCACGGATCCGGGATGTCGCATTGCCGGAAGGACATGGAATCCTATGCAGAATTCCTGAGGGACAGAAGGTGGGCCGCAGAGGCCTGCTACGCCGGAATCGGGGAACCGAGCCCGGGCGCTGCGATAGAGAAGCTGACGTCCGAAGGGGCCTGGAACATAACGGCGATCCCGATGTTCATATCCTTCGACGGGCCTGCCGCGCTGAAATGCATAGAAGCCCTGAAGAATTCCGGGGCCAGAACCAGGATCGCCGAGCCTGTGTCCCATCTGAAGGCTTTCAGAGAGATTCTGGATGGCAAGGTCCCGGAAGGCTGGCGACGGCCCGGCTCATGGCCTGACTGCGGACAGCCTGAATCTGTTGAATCCTCCGGCGTTCCCGGCCTCCGGGAGGACCTCGAGGTCTTCGGTGATGCCTACGCATTCTATTCCGGCGAATCCCGCCCTGGCTGCCGCGGCCACGTCCCAGGCGGGGCGCTCGGCGTAAGTCAGCGGAAGGTCGCGCTTGAATCCGCGGGCCTTCTCGAAATCCTCCGGCTTATACGAGCACGGCGGGGACTTCCCGTTCTCCCTCTGATATTCGCTCCTCTGGCCGGAATACTCGGACCTTATGTCGAAATCCTTTCCCCTGGCGGGATGAGCCCCGTCGAAATACACCAGTGATCCGCCGCTTCTCAGGACGCGGAACCATTCCCTCATCGTCCTGTCCGGATCAGGCATGATCCACATGACATCTCTGCTCACTACGAGATCGAAAGTTCCGTCCGCGAAAGACATGCAGTCGGAATCCATCACGTAAAACGAGGGCGACACTCCGAACTCGGCGGAATTCCTGAGGGCTTCCTCCCTCATCCTGTCGGAGACGTCTATCCCCACGACTTCGTGGCCGGCCTGGGCCATGATTATGGAGAAAACCCCCGGCCCGCAGCCGACATCCAGAACCTTCAGACGCCCTGAAGGCGACTTCGACACAATCAGATCGGCCCATCCGCTCCTTCTCGGCTCGGAAAGGTCCGCCGGCACGACCACATCGGTGAACCCGGATGCCGACAGATCCCATCCTTCTTTTATCCTGCGCTTCAGATCGCTGTTATTCCCGTCCATATCTTTGTCCCCCGGAAATGCCTGCCATGCTCGCCTTTTCACAGAGATGAAAACGCATCTCTCCCGGTCTCCGGGATCGGCGATCAGCTCGGAATCGAAACCGGCCGCATCCAGCATGGAAAGGATGTCCTTGTTGAGGTAGATGTTCATCGGCGGCCCCCATTTCGCCCTGTACTCCTCTATGTTCTCTTCGGTGACGTCACCCTCCCCGGGCATGCAGAACACCGCGCCTTCCGCCATCACGCGGGCCACCTCCTTGAAGGTCTCGGCCAGATCCGGCCAGAAGAAATAGCTGGCGTTGGATATCACCAGATCGAACTTGCCGTCCTCGTACGGCATATCGTCCGCGTTTCCGATTATGAGCTTCAGCCTGCCTTCATCGATGAAGTACCTGTCGTACTGCGAAGCGTAGCGATAAGAGGTCTCGGAGATGTCTATGCCGTATCCCATGGCCCGCGGATACCTTTTCAGGGCGTATCTGGTGAAAATGCCGCCGCCGTACCCGATGTCAAGTATCGTCCTGGGATCTATGTCCGGGATGTTGGCCATCCCCCATTCTATGTAAGGGCGATGGTTCCTGTTCATGCCCTCTATGACTCTGAAGCCTTCCTCCCCGTGCGGCATCTGGCACTGGGTCATGTCGAATTCCCTCTCCCCATCGCACATGCCGCGGTCCCCTCCGTTTCCCGGCTCCGATCCTCCGTCAGCCATGGCATCGCCTCCTGCGGCCGATGAAAGCCCCTTTCTCCCCGGTCTCGTCGGCCACGATCTCGGCGTCGATTCCCGCCGCATCCATGAACCCTATCATCTCGGAGTCTCTGTAAACGTTCATGGGCGGTTCCGTCTCGGCTCTGACCTTCTCGTAATTCCCGTCCGTGATGCGCCTCCCGGACGGGATGCAGAGGACCGCTCCCTCGGACATGACGCGCCCGATCTCCATGAAAGCCGCCCGGATATCCTCCCAGAAGAAATAGCTGGCATTGGAGATCACGAGATCGAACTTGCCGTCCTCGTACGGCATGTCGTGGACGTCGCCTATGATGAGCTTCAGTCTGCCTTCATCGATGAAGTATCTGTCATACTCGCTGGCATACTGATATGAAGTCTCGGAGATGTCGATGCCGTACCCTTTGGCCTGCGGGAACCTCCTGAGAACTAGCCTCGAGACTATCCCTCCCCCGTAGCCTATGTCCAATACGAACCGCGGGCTGATATCAGGTATCTGCGCCACCGCCCACTCTATGCCGGGACGGTGCCCCTCGTTCATATGGTCGATGACCGACGGCCCCAGTTCCCCGTGAGGCATTCTGCACTGGTTGATATCGAAGTTCTCCTCCCCGTATCTGGGAGCTTCCGGCCTGGATCTGCTGTCGAGTATGTTCGCCATGCGATGGTCTCCTTCGGACCCGAGAGTCCGAATGCATATACATCCAACAATTATTATTAATGATATCTTTCTAAATAACACGATACGCATAATAAATCCGCAAATGAGGGCCTTCAGCTTTCCCATTGCCTGCGCGGAATCGGCGCCCTTATTGGGAACTGCGGATCAGCCTGTTCATGTGCAGGATCGCCAGGGACATCACTATGAACCCTCCGACGGTGTTCAGAGTGACCATGATGAGCATTATCCCCTGGAACGGATCGATCCCGAGGAATCCGTACGCCGAAAGCGCGAACAGAATCAGCCTGATTATCGCCCATATCAGGTCGAAATACATGGGAATCCTAGCTTTCTTCATCGCCTGCAGAAGCGATGCGCCGATGCCTTTGATGGCCATGAACGGCACGGAAACGCAGATGAGGCGGAGAGCGAGAGACAGGCACGGAAGCATCGGGCCCATGCTCCCCTCGTATGTGAAAATGGACATCAGAGGCTCCGCGAATATGAAAATGAACGCCGCCGACACCAAGGAAATGCACAGGGTGAGCTTGAGGGCATAGAGTCCGGCGGCCTTCATCTTCTGCAGATCCTTCTGGCCGTAAGCCGAGGAAGCGACTGGAAGCATGGAATTCTCCAGGGCTTTCCCGGGAAGATTGAACAGCGACGTTATCCTGAACGGGTAGTTGTAGATCAGCACCCCGGTGGTCCCTCCGGCGATGATGATGAATATCCTCTGGGCGAAGACGGTGAAGTTCGTTATGAGATCCTGCATCGTCTTTGGAACGCCCACGTTCATCATCTCGCCCACGGCGGCCCTGGATAAACGGAAGTTGGATCTGTCCATGCGGACCGCTGTCTTCCCTTTGAGATACCATCTCAGGCCGATCAGAAGGGCTATCAGAGCAGACAGACCCGTGGCGAAGCCTGCGCCCATGATCCCCATGCCGAAGACGTAGATGAACAGAGGGTCCAGAGCCATATTCAGCAAGGCCGCGCTCATCTGTATCACGGTGGACTTGCGGGCGGCGCCCTCCCCCCTCAGGATGCCCCCCAGCACCGCATGGGCCATGAGGGCCGGAGCCATGGCTATGAACGGGATCATGTAGTCCCAGCATTCCTGCTTTATGTTCTCAGCGCCGAGGATCCACAGTGCCGGATCCAGAAATAAGAACATGACAGCAGCAGAAACGGCTCCCACGGCGACGCTTAGGATCATCGCATTGCTGGCCATCGATCCGGCCGTTTCTCTGTCGCCTTTCCCGAGACGGAACGCTATGGAGGAGGTGGCGCCGATGGCTATCCCCATGCCGGCACACATCAGCAGGCCATAGAATGATATCGAGACGGAAATCGCCTCGGATGCCGTCTTTCCCAGCCCGGAAATCCAGAAGGTGTCCACGAACTGGTTCAGCTCTATGACCGCGAAAGCCACCAGCAGCGGGACGAACATGCTCCGGATGGCCTTCTTATGGTCTCCCAGCAGGATTTCGAGGTCGCTGCCGTCCGATCTGAGCAGTTTCACCATGGTTCCGCCCCCTTTGCGCCCGGGATGCCCCCGGATCCGGACGCATACCCTCCGGAACTGCGGGCGCCGCCGCTGAATTGCGGATATAGAGAAGAAATGCGACGGAACAGACGCATATCATATGCAAGGATGGAACGGCTGCCTTCGGACATGGAAAATGGAGGCCCCCTCAGGGGCCAGGTTCACAGAGGTTTCGACGCGGAGAAACGGAACATCCGATACTCCCTGCCGGGATCTTTGTATCTGGGATCCGAATCGACGCCGGGGAAATCGGCGCATTCTATGCCGACGAAACCGATTTCCGCGGCATTCTCCAGATCCCATTTCGGACGCTCCACGAAGGACAGAGGAAGCTCTTTCTTCCATCCTCTGGTGACGTCATAGTTCTCTTTGGTCACGGAGGTCTTGACCGGTTTCCCGTCCTGGGGCCTGCCGATGTTCTTAAGATCATGGGCTTTGAAGTCGTAGTCCCTGTCCCTGGCGGGATGCGCCCCGTCGAAATAGAGCAGCCTCCCTCCCGGCCTGAGCACCCTGAACCACTCTTTGTAGACGGCTGTCGGGTCGGGCATGATCCAAAGGACGTTCCTGCTGATGATCATATCGAAAGAGCCGTCGGGGAATCCCAGGCGGTCCGAATCCATCCTGACGAACTCGGGGGATGCTCCGGCAAGCCTGGAGTTGTTTCTGGCCTCCTCCAGCATGCTGTCGGAGATGTCTATCCCGACGGCATCGTGTCCGGCTTTGGACATCAGTGTGGCAAAAACCCCCGGCCCGGTCCCGACGTCCAATATCCTCATCTTCCCTTCCGAGGGGGCGAACGAGAGTATGAGATCCGTCCATTCCCTGCTGATTGGCTCATGGAAATCGTCGGACACTACGTTGGTGTAGCCTTTCGCGGATGCGTCCCACCCTTTTCTGATTGTTGACTTCAGTTCTTCTTCCATTTCGCGGCAACTCCGTCATATGCGATCATTCTTCGGAGGGAAAGACGCTTTCTGCGTCCATTTCCTCCTCGTACTCCTCGTCCAGCGGCTCCAAGACCTGGATGTGCTTGTTCCCCTTGGCATCCTTGAGGATGTCGGCTTTGACGCGGTAGACTTCCGCCAGCATCTTCTCGGTGAACATCTCGTCCGCAGACCCTTCGCCGTAGACTGTGTTTTCGGATATCACGACGACCCTGTCGGAATACTTCAGAGCGACGTCGAGATGGTGGAGGGTCATTATCGTGACGCAGCCGCGCTCCTTCGTGACCTTCCTTATGAATTTTATCAGTTTGAACTGATGGTAAAGATCCAGAGCGCTGGTAGGCTCGTCCAGAACGAGGACCTTGGGATCTTTCACCAATGCCTGGGCTATGAATACCAGCTGCCTCTGCCCGCCGCTGAGCTCGCCGATCTTGCGGTCGGCATACTTCTCTATGCCCAGAAGCCTCAGGACGCCGGTTACCTTCTCGACGTCCTGCTCGGACACATAGAAGGACAGGGACTGCACCATGCCCAGAAGAACTATCTCGAAAACGTTCAGCTCGGCTTCGCAGTCGGTGTTCTGCTCCATGTAGCTCATGATTTTGGGCATATCCTTGCGGGCGACCACCTGATCATCGAAATACACGTTCCCCCTGTGCTTATGGAGATCGGCGATGCATTTCAGCAGGGTGGTCTTCCCGGCCCCGTTGGCGCCGATAATCGTCGTTATCTCCCCTGGCAGCGCCTCGAAGCTCACATCCTTGAGCACCGGGGTATCGCCGTACGAAAAACCGACGCTGTCCACGCGGACCTTCATGCTACCGCCTTCTTTTTCTTCAGGAGCAAGTAGAAGAAGAACGGAACTCCCACCAGAGAAGTAAGGATCCCTATGGGGAATATTACTCCGTTTCCGATCACCTTGCTCGCTACGTCTGCCATGGTCAGTATGGCGGCTCCGCACACGCAGGACATCGGTATGAGGAAACGCTGGTCCTCGCCGAGTATCATGCGGGCGACGTGGGGCCCGACGATTCCGATGAACCCTATGCACCCTACGAATGCGACGCAGGTTGCCGTCAGAAGGGATATCGCCACGAACATCCATTTCCTGATGCTGTTGGTATCAATGCCGAGAGCGGCCGCCTTGCTGTCGCCGAGCTTCATGGCGGTCAGGAACCAGGCCTTGCGGTAGATCAGTAAGAAAATGATCGCGAACATCACCAGCACTATAAGGATGTTCTCCCAGTCTGATCCGGTCAAACTTCCGAACGTCCAGAACACTATGCCCTGGAGGGCCTCGGGAGAAGCCAGATACTGCATCAGAGCCTGGAGCGCCTGGAAGAAGAACACCAGGCCTATACCGGCCAGCACCATGATGTCGGCCGAGAACCCTTTGACTTTGGCGACCAGAAATATCCCGCCGCATGCGAGGAGGGCGAACAGGAATGCGCTTCCCGGGATCAGATATTCCCCCAGCACAGCCATGCCGCCCAGACCGGTGACCATGGCCAGAGCGGCTCCGAACCCTGCCCCCGCGGATATTCCGAGGGTATATGGGCTGGCCAGAGGGTTGTTGAGCATGGTCTGCATGATCGCCCCGGCGAAGCCGAAAGAAGCCCCGCAGATCAGGGCCATCAGGCCCACCGGGATTTTGATGTCGAAGACGATGATATGCATGATGTCGTCTCTGCCGGGATGCAGCAGGTTGTCTATGATCACCGCCGGATCGATATACGTCGAACTGAAAACGACATCCAGGAAGAAGAACACGACGCACAGGACGATGCCTGCGGCTATTATCATGTATTTCTTCGCGGAATATTGGGTGTAGTTGAAATTCTGAGAGCCTATGGCATCGTCTACGAGTTTCTTCTTTTCTTTGTCGCTCATAATAACTCCGGAACCTAGAGACATTCCCGACCGCCGGATTCGTGGCCCAGCCGCTGATTTCATCCGGCATGGAATGTGGGGGCGGTTGGCCCCCTCGTTTTCATTTGGTATAATGGTGGAACCAGTTGCCGTAGAGGTCGAAAGGCATGTACTCCTTGTAGAAATCCTCCAGATCCTTGGCAGGGTCCAGATCCGCGAATTCCTCCGGCCAGATGACCTTCGCCACGAACTCGATGGCCGCATAGTCCCAGACGTCCCTGGACAGGCCGTGGTATATCACATAGACCTGGTCGTTCCTGTACGCGTCCAGGCTCTTCCATCCCCCTCTATTGTTGAAATAGCCGTCCACACGTTTCTGGGTAAGATCCGGGGTCGCGGTGAATCCCATCGCTATGTAGTCGGTCACGGACGAATCCCAGAAAGAGCCGGTGAACAGTATGCGCTGGGGATCGCTGCTGAGGATGAACGGCTCGTCCAGAGGCGCATAGCTCTCGCTTCTGTTGTAAAGAACATTGGCGCCGAGGTTGTATGCGATCGCGCCCCACATGGAATTGGTGGGATAGCTGTTGCCTATCTTGTCCGGGCCGCCGTTGGCGCATTCGATGAAAATCGTGGGCCTCTCCTTTCCGGAGGCGAGAATCTGGGCGACCCTGTCGTAGACCTGGCCGGCTTTGGTCTCGTAAAGGCTTGCAAGCTGCTCCGCACGCTCCTGCTTGCCGAACATCATCCCCATGATCCTGATGGATTTGGTGATGTCTTCGATTGACTCGGTATGATAATTGATGTACACTATGGGTATTCCTGCCTTGTCGAAAGCCGATTTCACGCCGTTGCTCTCGATGGAGCTTTTGCTGCCCAGATTCACGATGAGCGCATTGGGCCCCAGGAGGAGCACCCTTGAATTGTCCCAATCGGTACCTACGGCGCCGATGTTGGGGAGCTCCTTCAGTTCCGGCATTCCGTTGAGATATGCGTTGTACAGGTCCATGCGGTTCTTGAACCCGCCGTCCAAGCCGACCAGGTATTTGGGCAGATCATCTCCGACGAGTGCGGCGATGCCGAAGAAAGGTCCGCCGCTGCCGGTGGTCTGCGTGGCGACCGCGCCGAAGGTATGGTCGAAGGTGAAAGTCTGGCCTGCCAGATCGGTGAAAGTATACGGCGCGCATGCGACGTTTATTGCTTTCCCGTTCCCGTCGACAGGAACTTCAGGCTCTTCGGGGGCCGTGCCGCTGCCGAAGTGGTAGAACCAAGTCCCATAGAGGTCGAAACCGAGGTACTTTCTGTAGAAGCCCTGAAGGTCCTTGAGCGGATCGAGATCCTTGAACTCCTCGGGCCAGAGGATCTTCGCGATGTACTCTATAGCGGTGTAGTCATAGGCATCCCTGGAGAGTGAGTGGTAGATGTCGTAGACCTCTCCGTTCTTATATGCCGAAAGGTTCTTCCAACCGGCTCTGCCCTCGAAGTATCCTTCGGTTTTGCTCTTCGTGATATCCTCGGCCGCAGTGAATCCCATGAGGATGGATTCGGGCTGTCCGGGCCAGAGGGATCCCGTGAACAGGATCTTGTCAGGATCGGAGCTGAGAACGAATGCGGAATCCAGCGCTCCGCTGCTCCCGGTACCGTTGAAGAGAGGCTGGCCTCCGCACTTGTATACCAAGCCGCCCCACATGTAATTGTTGTTGTAGCTGTTCCCGGCCGCAGAGGGACCTTTCTGCGCCACCTCGATGTGGACCAGAGGCCTCTCCTTTCCGGAAGCGAGGATCTGGGCGACTCTGCTGTAGACTGCATTGCATTTCTGCTCGTAGAAGGACGCGAGATCCTCCGCTTCAGCGGATTTGCCGAAGAGCTTTCCTATAAGCCTGATGGAGGCGGCGGACTTCTGGACGTCCTGGGAATGGAAGTCGACATAGATGACGGGGATCTTCGCTTTTGCGAAGGTATCGACGACGTTGTTTGTCTCGGCATCGGTCTTCTGGTCGACGGATATTATCAGAGCGTTGGGCTTCATGGTCAGGACTTTGACAGCATCGAAATCAGACCCTATCCCACCTATGAGCTCCAAATCGGAAAGGCCCGGGATATTGTTGCAGTACGCTTCCCATGAATCCGCGCGGTACAGCGGAGGCGTATTGTCGATGCCCACCATGTATCTGGAGACATCGTCCCCGAGGAGGGCGGCCATCGTTATGAAAGGCCCTCCGGAAATGCTCCACTGGGTGGCGACCGCGCCGAAAGTATGGTCGAAAGTGAAAGTCTGGCCGGCAAGGTCGGTCACGGTATAGGGTGCGCACGGAACGTTCGTGGCCTTCCCCGTGACGGGCCCCGGCGATTCTCCGGAATCATACTTCATGAACCAGGTGCCGCCGAAATCGAAAGGCAGATACTTGTCGTAGAACGCTTTGAGATCCGCGGCCGGATTGTAATTGAACTCGTCCGGCCAGATCATATTGGCGATGAACTCGAGGGCGCAATAATCGTAGATGTCTCTGCCGAGGCAGTGTGCGATCATATAAACGCCGCCATCCTTATAGGCGGAAAGGCTCTTCCATCCGGCCCTGTCCTCGAAATATTTGTCGACGGTCTTCTTTGCCTGGGCCTCGGTGACCCCGAATCCCATGCGTATGGAATCGGGCTGGTTGGGCCAATAAGATCCCGCGAAAAAGATCCTGTCCGGATCCTTGGTGAGAACATAGCTCATATCGAGCTTCCCGGTCTTAGCCGCTATGCTGTTGCCTCCGCATTCGTAAATCAGCTTTCCCCAGTCCTGAGTATTGTCTCTGGACTGGCCGGTTGCCGATGGCCCCAGCTGTCCGGTCTCGTTGTAGACTTCGATGTAGCCGTCCCTGGCGATCAGGCCGGCCGTCTTCTCATAGATCGGCTTGGCCTTGGACTCATAAAGATCTGCCAGCTCCTTGGCCTTCGCCTGCTTGCCGAACATCTTCCCCAGATTGTTGATGGTGTTCTTTATCGTGTCAATGTCCTCTCTGTGGAAATCCACGTAGATTATGGGGATGCCGGCTTTGCTGAACGTCTCGATTACGTTGCCGTTCTCCGCATCGGTTTTCACCCTCTCGGGAAGGATCAGGGCCGTCGGGCTCAGTGACAAAACTTTCGTGCTGTCCCAGTCGGTCCCTATGTCGCCTATGACAGGCAGACTCTTGAGAGCCGGCATGGATTTGCAGTACGCTTCCCATGAGTCCATACGATACAATGATGGTGTACTGTCTATTCCGACGAGATATTTCGGCAGATCATTGCCTAAAAGAGCTGCCATAGTCACGAAAGGCCCTCCGGAAATGCTCCATTGGACGGCGACAGCCCCGAAGGTGTGGTCGAATGTGTAGGTGTTGCCCAGCGAATCGGTAATGGTGTATGGGTCGCACTTCACGTTCACAGCTTTTCCTTCATCGGCAGGGGAATCGTTATTGCCGTTCCCTTGCGTGAGGAAGAAAACCGCGACCGCAGCGACGGCCACCAACACGACCGCGGCTAAGGCAATCAGCATCTTCTTATCCATTTGATCACCAAATCATGATGCGCGGCCCTTCGAATGACAAAGAACCTTCCATCAATGCATTGGCATTATAATCCTGATATATCAGTTTATGCATACTAATTTTATTTTCGTGATACTGAAATACATACTAATATATTATTTAACCATAATTAAGACACTAAAATAATTGAATAATATGTTATAGCCGACAGAAGCCTGGCTGAATGATGTATGTGGATGCCCAAACCCTGAACGCATGCGATATCTCAGACGATATGACGCGGCATTATTGAGACTGCTTCACCTGCTGACGGATCGGATGCATCCGTAATTCAGAGCTCGGCCCAGCACGTCTGGAAACATGTCGGCCGGCCGGAAAGCATAGAAAAACGGCAGGACTGAAAACCGCAATCGAAGGAAAAACATGTCAGCCTCAGAAAAAGACCTGAATAAAATGCTGGGGGATCCCCGCAAAGCAATCGCGTCGATGTTCGTCCCTCTGCTCGCGGCTCTGGTAGTAGGACAGCTTAACTCCTTCGTAGACACTTTCTTCACCAGCGGCCTCGGAATCGCCTCCAGTTCAGGCCTGTCCACGATCATCCCGATTTACGACGCATTCATCTACATAGGGATAGGGATGAGCGTAGGGGCCACCACCACCATCGCGTTCCGCCTGGGGAAAGGCGACCGCGAATCCGCCGGAAGAATCGCCTCGTTGACCGTCAAATGGTCGCTAATACTGTCGGCCGCATCATCTGTCATCATCCTGGCTTCCGCCGATGCGGCAATAAACATCATGGGGGCAGGAGATGTCCGCAAATACTGCTGGGAATATCTGCTCCCGTTCATCGTCCTGTCGCCCACGATCATCGTATTCCAGTCCCTCGGAGGGATGCTCAGAGGGGAGGGGGCCGCAAAAAAATCCACAGCAATCCAGATATCCGCGGCTTTCCTCAACATGGGGCTGGATCCCGTGCTCATATACGGCCTGGGATTGGGGCTCACAGGCGCTGCCCTGGCCACCTGCATATCTTATGCCGTATCCATGGCGATAGGATTCAGATGGTATCTGAACGGATCCACAACGGTCAGACTGTCATTCAGACGCTCCGAAAGCGACAGAAGCTTCCGCAAAGAACTCTTTGAAATAGCCGGACCCAAGACCGGGGAGCAGCTTATCACCGCGGTCACGGATATAATCCAAAGGATTTTCCTCGTCATCGCCGGCGGGACCGTAGCGATTATGCTCTATAACCTCCCATGGAGATACGTTTCCCTCATCAACCTCCCTTCTGCCGCCTTGGCTACGGCGATGATACCCGTATGCGCGGCGGCTCTCGGAGCCCGCAGGCTGGACAAGATGAAAGACGGCTTCAGATACACTTTCAGATGGTCTCTGCTGATGTCCCTGATCCTGTCCGCAGTGCTGTTCATCTTCGCGGAGATCTTCGCGATAGTGTTCACATACGAAGAAACCATGATGGAAGTCCGCCCGCAGCTGGTATGGACCCTCAGATGGTTCGCATTGTTCATACCGGCCAGCTGCATACGCTCGTTCCTGGCATCGGCCCTGCAATCCATGAAGCATTCCAAGGATGCCATGAACGCCAACCTTCTCTGGTCGTTCATCAAGCTTGCCCTTTATGCGGCGGTATGCCAGCAGGGTTTCGAAGCGATGATCTACGCCCTGACCTTCGTGAGCTACCTGGGCATAGCCATCAACTATTTCCTGTATGCGCGCGCCCTCCGCTCGACGGAAAAATCGGCACAGCCTTCGGGAGTGCCATGAGCGGCAAGCTGCGGTCTGCCTTTGATTGACGCCGCAGGAGATTCCGTCCGCAGTCAGATTAGATGTAGGCATGACAATGGAAGCAGGAATAATGCCTCATTCGCACCTCGGCTCGTTTGCCCCCTCGTCGCGGCTTCCTATACTGGCACCTTCTCCAGCGCCCCTGGCAGCAACACACTGAATCGTCAGAATCGGATGAAATAAATCAGATGGCATTCGTCCCTTATGCCGTTGATATCCCTATAGTCTGTATACAACATAACGTTGACTTCGTCCTTAGTCTTCATCAATTCAGCATCAGCCATGCCTAGAACTATAGTGCCACCAAAGACGCTGGCAAACCAGAATGCGCCTTCCTGAAGTCTTCTAATTCTGAACAGTGCGCTGCATCGTATCGGCATGCGAGATGGCCATTATACACCGGTACCGTGGCAGAGAATCGAATCTCCGCAACAAAGAACTATGAGCGCCCGACATGATCGGGCCTAACGGATGGGGATGAAACGGATCATAATGGAATCGCTGAGCGGCTGATCGGTTCCGAAGACAGCAGACGTTTCTCGAGCGCAAAAACGCCCGGCGCTATATGAAAAAAAGAGGCCTCGCAGAAGACCTTCCATTCGCGCTTCCTGATTCGGAATTCAGAAGCGATGCCGAGCTGAAAGAATTCGGGGCCGTCAGATCGTCCGCGATGGCACGTATGTCGAGGAGATGACATCCCGACACATAGTATTCTGCGGCAGGATGTGTCTTCCCTGCAATGCGGACGTCGTCACGCCCGTCTGCGGGCTGGCTCCCAACCATACGTGCGAAAAGGCACTGGATCTGCTGACTTCCCTGTATCTGAGGGAACAGGAGAAAGATATCCCGCGATCATGATAGGGGACAGCGCAGGGCGGAGGGCTGGCGGACGCCGGCAGAAAAGCAAATTGGTCATGGGCCATGGGATGGCCGCAAATATCCGCTGGCCCCATACCGGAAGCCGAGAAAGCAATGGAAACGATCATCGGCTTCATCGGTTCCTGAACCTTTGTAGCCTGTTAAGAGGTTGGGACGGGCCCCGAAGGGCACCGCCCATTTTGGCATCAGATCTTTCCGCGGGATCTCATGAACAGCAGAGCCAGAAGGGCTATTATCACGATGGCCACTCCGGCCCCGACATAGAGCAGGGTATTGTCCGACTCGGACGGGGTAGGCGTGGGCGACGGCTCTGCCGACACATGCACGACGCAGTAGGCAGACTTCTGCTCGTCGACTGTGGTGACGGTTATCGTCGCGGTGCCGGCGGATACGGCTTTCACGTTCCCGCTGTCGTCGACGGTGGCGATCTGCGGGTTGTTGGTTTCCCAGTACACGGACTTGTCGGCCGCATCGCTGGGAGAAACGGTGACAATCAGCTTCAGGGTCCCGCCGACATTCAAAGAAGCCGTGCTCCTGTCCAGGCTCACGCCGGTCACATGGATCGGAACAGGGGTGTCCCCGGTTTCGCGCAGAACTCCGTGCGAACCTTCGTAAGTGTGTCCGCGGAGCTCTTCGGCTTTGGTTACGGCGTTCCCGTTCTTGTCCTGGAACTGGACGGTGAATGCCTGCCCGATTTCCTTCAGCTTGCTTCCGAATGAGACGTGGGTGAGATCGTTGTTGTACTGGAACGCGCCGTATTCGATGGTCGTCACAGGCTCGGGGATTGTGACGGACTTGAGCGCGGTGCAACCGGCGAAGGCCGAGTCCCCGATGTACGAGATAGAACCGAGGTCCAGCTCGCTGAGCTTGGAGCACTGGTAGAACGCGCCGTTGTGGATGGTCATCAGAGTGCTGGGTATCTTCACGGAAGTGATGTTCTCGCATCCCTGGAACGCGGAGTCGCCGAGATAGGTCAGGGAGCTGCCGAGATTCAAGGGCCCGACGGCCGAGTATTGGAACGCGCCGTTCTCTATCCTGGTGACGGAGTCTGGTATCGTTATCGATTTTAAGCTGCTGTGGGAGAATGCCTTGCTTCCGATGGTGGTCGGAGCGCCGTCGAAGACGACCTCCGTGACTTCGGTTCCCCACGGACCAACGTTCACGAAGTCATTCATGGGCCCGGTTCCGGAGATGGTCAGCTTGGTGCCGTTCAGAGTCCAGGTGAGATTGTCGCCGCACTTCTGGGGCCCGTCCGATGCTTCGCGGAGGATCCCCTTGCTCACATACTTGTACGTGTGCCCGGCAAGGAATAAGGGATTGGTGACTGCCTTGCCGTCCTTGTCCTGGAACGTCACCGGGAACGCGTTGTTTCCGAGAGCCCGCAGACCGGTCCCGAAAGTGACGCTGGTGAGATTGACGGAATCTTTGAACGCATTCGTCATGATTCCCATCACGGAGTCCGGGAATGCCAGAGAAGTGAGGGAGACGCATCCGGCAAACGCCTCCATCTCGATGGTCTGCACTTTGCTTCCGAAAGTGACGCTGCTCAGGCTCGAGTCTCCGCTGAAAGCGTTGGAATATATGGTGACCACACTGTTTCCTATGGAGATGGATTTGAGGGAGACGCATCCGGCAAACGCCTCTTCGTTTATGCTTCTGACATCGGATCCGAGGGTGACGCTGCTCAGGCTCGAGTCTCCGCTGAAAGCTTTCGGCATGATATACTTCATCGATTCGGGAATCACGACGGAAGTAAGGGAGACGCATCCGGAGAACGCACCCTCGCCGATCTGCTGCACTTTTCCGAGATCGACGGATCTGAGAGAAGAGCATCCGGAGAACGCATATCTTCCGATGTTGTAGGGGCTTCCGGTCACGACGATTTCATTGATGGCTTTATTGTCCCAAGGAGTGGGGTCATATTCGTAGTCGTACATGTCGCCGGTGCCGGAAATCATCAGTTTTCCGTTTTCGAGATTCCATGTGACGTTTTTCCCGCAATTTCCGCTTGAGGCTTCGGAGCCAGTCGAGAAGACAGAGGCCGCAGCCAAAGCGAGCAAAATGACGAGAAGAACTGCTATCGCCCCTTTCATGAGGGGCATTTCTTTCTGATTGCTGCAAACAGGGTTCATACGAACTCCTCTAACATGACATTTCGGTTGTCCAGACCGTTGATTTCCAAACCCACATCTGGATATAAAATATGTTTATGTTTCATAAACCTCCGGATCTTGGATCTTCACCCTTAGCAATTATACAGCCCCTGCCTCCGCACGGCCCTGAAAGCCGCCAGAGGCCGGATCTTGCCTGCCTGAAAGACGCATTCGACGCCTCCGGCACCCCCCATACGGCCACGAACGATTCGTTTATTATGGTGCGATTTTATGGCCGGGCGATGTGGACTGGGATCGAGCTTTTGTACCCTCTGCAAGAGCTGAGGATGGAATATCCGATCCTGGAAAGCTTCTTTGTGGCAGTGTCCTCCAGAATTTTCTACCTCATGCTGCCTATGATGCTGTCTCTGGCCTTCTTCTGGCTCTGGGACAGAAAGAAAGGGGAGATCCTCGGGCTCGGATGCGTGTCCGCCATGTCCTTCGCCATAGCCTCGAAATACTGCATCGGCCAGCCCAGACCCTGGGAGCTGGATCCCAGCATCGAATGCGTGCCCGGATCCCATGCGAACGACCCCTCCTGCCCCAGCGGGCACGCCGCCATCTCCGTTTCGTCGCTCCTGCCGGCGGCGGCCATGATGAAAAGAAGATCCGTTTCCGCCGCTCTGACAGCGCTGACCGTCTGCATCGTCGCGTCCAGGGTTGTGCTGTGCGTCCATACTCCCTTGGACGTTATCGCAGGGATTGCCGTAGGCGCGGCGGCGGCGGTCGCAGCCTGGAAAGCAACGGACATATCTTATGCCAGCAGGCGCGGCCACATAACGGTGACCCTATGCTATGCATCGGTTTTCGGGACCCTCTTCGCGGTCTCGCTGGCAGCATTCGGCGCCGACCCGGCAGACCTGGCAACCCAGATGGGATTCTTCTGCGGATTCCTGCTGTCCAGACACCTGGAGCACGAATACGTCGGATTCGAGCCAATAAAGATGCAGGCGACCGGGCAGATCAGGATCTATTCCTTAGGGATTCTGGCTGCGGCCGCCGTGCTGATCGCGCCCACGGTGCTTATCCCGGTATACGGAGCTGCGGCCGGAGGGTTCCTCATGATGGTATGGGCGTTCCTTCTTTATCCCAAAGCCCTGCGGGACGGGCGCCTTGACAGGCTGGCCGGCACCGGACCGGAATGAGCGTGCCGGCAAGCTTCATCCGGAAAACGGGGCCGGAGCCCCGGGGAAAATCATTTCTTCATGGCGTCGGAGATATGGTCGACGAACAGCCGGCGGAACTCCGGGATCTCTCCGAGGCCCTTGATCACGGGGAACACCTTGTATCCGTTGTGCTCCAGCACCGATTTCAGGGAATCTGGCTCGTCCCCGGCCATGTCATTGTTGGCATGGTCCCCGGCTACGAGCATGAAAGGCTGGATGACGACGTTCCTTATCCCCATGCCCTTCATCAGAGCCATGGTATCGCCGAAATCCGGGAACCCTTCGACCGTGGTCACATACACGTCCTCATATCCGGAGAGCCACAGCGAAAGCTGGAGCTGGCTGTAGGTCGAATTTGCGAAATGCTCCGAGCCGTGGCCCATCAGCACGATTCCGGCATCCGGGCCGGCCATCTCCTTGGCGGGAGCGATTATCCCGGAGGCGATCGCCTCCACGACCTTCCCGTAATCCTCGCCGGACGTCAGAAGAGGCTTCCCGATCCTCAGGCATCTGAATCTGTCCCTGAATTTCTCGGCGAAATGCTCCACGAAATCGTACTCGGTGCCGTTCATGATGTGCGTAGGCTGCACGATCACGGTGTCGAAGCCGTCATCCACGAGCCTCTGAAGAGCCTCGTCGATGTAGTACACCACATTCCCGTCGCGCTCCTTGAGCTTCTTTATGATCATCTTGCTGGTGAAAGCCCTCAGAACCGCCCACTGAGGAAAGCTCTTCGAGATGAGTTCCTCGGTGGCCCCTATCGTTTTCTCGCAGTTGTCGTTGTAGCTGGTGCCGAAACTCACCACCAATATAGCTTTCTTGGACATAGGCATCATTCGGATGGACATAGCATCCATGGATTAAACCGCTTCGCGGACCGGCGGTTACAATTATGCACGGGAACGCGGATTCCGTCCCATGGCATCCACTGTAGAGGCCGACATGAGGATGTGCGGCAGGAAAGCCAGAGTTACCGTGTCCATGAGGGACGACGGTAACCTCGACGTGAGCATGGAATCCGACTGCGAAGTGGTAATGGGCTACGCGTCCAGGCTGAAGGTGATATCTCCGGAGGACGTCTACGGATTCCAGGGCAGCAGGATCAACCGCGACGACATCCGCGGCCAGCTGACGCCCACCTGCCTGGTTCCGAACGCGGTGTACAGCGCGGCCTTCCTGGAGCTCGGCATGGCCACCGAATCCCTGGCCAGAAAGTGCGGGAAGAACAGCGTCGAGTATGTTTTCCCCGGAGACGGAAACGAAATTTTATGACGGCACAGAGCATTCCCGTGGGCATGACTACCGTCATAATGCACACTTCGATGGGGAACATCGTCATAAAAATGCACGACGACATGCCCATAACGACCGGAAACTTCGTCAAACTCTGCAATGAGGGGTTCTATGACGGCGTTATCTTCCACAGAGTCATCGAAGACTTCATGATCCAGGGCGGCGACCCCGACGGGACCGGAATGGGAGGCCCCGGGTACACGATCGAGGACGAATTCGGGCACGGCCACTCCAACGTCAGGGGAACCATCTCCATGGCCAACACCGGACGCCCGCACAGCGGCGGCAGCCAGTTCTTCATCAACGTCGTAGACAACACGTATCTCGACAGGGAAGACCCGAAGACCCCCTACGCCCACCCGGTATTCGGGACGGTCATCTCCGGGATGGAAGTCGCCGACGCCATCAGCAAGGTGAAGACGGACTTCAACGACAAGCCGGTCAAGGACGTCGTCATCGAGAGGATGGAAGTCCGCGACGACTGATCCCTAAAAACCCGTTCATCCCGCCCGGGACAGGGATCAGGACTGCTGGCCGAGATAATCGTCCAGGACCAGATGCCTTCCCGAGCGGAGGAAAATTATCGGCACCGACTCCTTTCTGAGCCTTCTGCGGAGCTCTTTGTCGTTGGTGACGACGTAAGCCCCTTCCTTCAGGGCAAGCTCGATGACGGAATCGTCGCCGGATGCCTCGGTATGGATTATCTCGTATCTGCGGGCGAGCATCAGAGCCGCGCGGGCATATCTGTGCTTGAGATGCTTCAGCTCCCCTATGAGGGGGCCTGGGACCAGGATCCTGG
>JAEEJP010000117.1 GCA_016281925.1 Methanomassiliicoccaceae archaeon | reverse complement strand
TTGATCCGCGACTAAAATCGTCCTAAAGTAGCTGATGCACCCAATTCGGTGTGTTTCAGCGTATGCTTTATCGTTCATACTCGATTTCAAATACAAAAATGCCCTTTCTTTCACTAAGGCCACTTTTCAACTTAAGATAAAAGATATTCGGCTGATTCGATGGGAGAACGGACGTTCGCGTCGCATCTTCCTGAACCCTCTCAGCATCCATTCGCCGATGGATTTGGTCCCGTATTTCATGGTCCCTTTCCATCCGCGGCTGCCGCTGTAGGCTTCGGCCTTGCCGGCCATTACGAGGTCCATCACATCCTCCCAGGTCTCCGCCCCGTCCGGCAGCTCCACGTATCCTTCGCCTATATGGCGCGGCGTGTGGGCGTCGCTTCCTGCCGATATCGGTTTGCCGGTCCTGGCGGCCAGCCTCTCGGATCTGACGTTGGCCGATGGGACAGACCTTCCGTTCCTGGCTTCGATCCCGTCGAAAGGATTTGATAAGGTGTTTTCCTCCCCCAATCCGGACCACCATCTGTACGGGTGCGCCGCGAATGCGAAGCCTCCGGCGTCATGGATGGCGTCGATGGTCTCCTGGATGGGCAGTCCCCGGGGGATCAGGGAGTCTATGCCCAGCGCCACTATGTGCCCCTCCTTCGAGGAGACTTCCTCCGCAGGTATGACTATGATCTCCCCGTTGTCTTTGAGCAACGGATAAGCTTCGAAGCTGTTGTGGTCGGTTACGGCCACGCATCCGAGACCAGCCTCCACGGCATACCTGACCAATTCCTCCATGGTCGTTCTGCCATCCTTGGAGAACATTGTATGCACGTGGAGATCGGCCTTCATACTACGTCGGCACCGTCCATGACTTCTTTTCCGACGGTCATGCAGCATCCTTTCCCGTCTCCGAGAGGGATGGCTTCGTCCCCGTCGATGACCGCGGCGATCACCCCGGGGGCGCCCGCCGGGACCTCTATGCTCCTGCCAAGGAATTTTCCGTCCTTCAGACGGGCGACTTTGATCGCGACCTTCTCGCAGTGCTTCACCTCTATGCGGGACGGGGAGCATTCCAGGCCGCAGTTCACCTTGGTCCCGTTGGGGACGTCGGCGGAAGGCTCCAGGAGCGCTATGGTCTTGCCTCCCAGAGGCTCGTCGTCTGCCGCCATAAGCATCCCCGAAGAGACCACGCCGCGGAACTTGGCAGGCTTGAGATTGGAGATGACCAGAAGCTTCCTGCCCATGAATTCCTCCCTGGTGTAGACGCTCTTCATGTTCGTCACGATCTGCCTCGGCTCGTCCTCTCCGAGATCGATCTTCAAGACGAAGAGCTTCTCAGCTTCCGGATGGTCCTCCACGGATATGACCTGGCCCACGCGGATGTCCATCTTCCTGAAGTCGGCGAACGGGCCGCTCGGAGCCGGTGAGGAGCCTTCCTTCCTGCACTCCTGCTTCTTCACGGGCTTCTCTTCCTTTTTGATTTCGATCTTCCTGTACACGGGGACGGGCTCCGGAAGCTCCGCGCCCGCCGGCATGGGCTCCAGAGCGGCTTCCAGGCCGGCTTTCTCCTGGGTCCCGGGCATGCCCAGGTACCCCCAGATCTTTTCCGACGATTTCGGCATGTACGGCCATGCCATGATCGCGAGGGCCTTGGCGATGCGCAGGTTCGTGTTCATCGCCTTCCCGCAGGCCTCCCTGTCGGTCTTGATGAGCGCCCAGGGTTTGGCCGAATCGAAATATCTGTTCCCGAAATGGGCCAGATCCATGACGGCTTTCAGCCCTTTCTTGAAGTCGCAGTTGGACACGCATTCGGAGTACGTTTTCACGGCGGCCCCGATGGCATCCAGGACCTCCTGAATCTCCGAATCGTCCGCGGGGGCCGGAACGGATCCGAAATTCTTCTTGGTGAAGCTGAGGCATCTGTGATAGAAGTTCCCCAGGTCCGCCACCAGCTCGTTGTTGTTCTTGACGGCGAAGTCGTCCCAGGAGAACTCCGAATCGTGGGTGTCCGGCATTATCGCCGATATGTAGTATCTGATCTGGTCGGCGTCGTATTCCTTAAGCACAGAGGGGATGTCGATCGCTCCCCCGCGGCTCTTGGAGAACTTTCCGCCTCCGATCATCAGATACTCGTTGGCAGGGATGTCGTAGGGCAGATCCATGCCTCCTATCCCCATCAGAATCGCCGGCCAGATGATGGAATGGAACGGGATGTTGTCCTTTCCGATGAAATAATAGTGCTTGCACTCCGGGTCGCGCCAGTATTCCTTCCAGAGATCGGGCTTTCCGACCATCCTGGAGTACTCGATGGAAGCGCTGAGGTATCCGATGACGGCGTCGAACCAGACGTAGATGACTTTCCCGTCCCAGCCTTCCTCGGGTATCGGGACTCCCCATGACATGTCCCTGGTTATGGCCCTGTCCTGCAATCCGCCTTCCAGCCAGTTCTGCGTGAATGATTTGACGTTGGACCTCCAGCCGTCCTTGCCAGCGACGAACTTCTTGAGATCGTCCTCGAAAGCGCTGAGCTTCAGGAAGAAATGGCTCGTAGGCCTGATTTCCGGCCTGTTCCCGCAGAGGGTGCAGTAAGGCTCGAGAAGATCGCCGGTCTCGAACGTGGTCCCGCAGCTGTCGCATTGGTCGCTGCGGGTCTTCTCCGCCCCGCATTTCGGGCATATGCCTTCCACGTAGCGGTCCGGAAGGAAGCGGCCGCAGGAAGGGCAGTAATACTGCTCCGTCTCCTTGGTGTAGATGTAGCCCTTGGATTTCAGGCACTCGAATATGTTCTGGGTGGTCCTGATGTGCGTCGGGCTGTGGGTCTTGCTGTAGAGGCTGTATTCTATGCTCATGTCCTCGATCGCTTTCTTGTTGATCTCGTGGAACCTGTCGGCGTACTCCTCCGGAGTCATATGGTTCTTCTCCGCGGAGATGGTAATCGGGGTACCGTGCTGGTCCGAGCCTCCCACGACCAGGACTTCGTTGCCGATCAGACGGTTATATCTGCCGAATATGTCGGGCGGCAGAAGCGATCCCGCCAGATGGCCCAGGTGTATCGCGCCGTTCGAGTACGGCCACGCGATGTTTATGCAGATTCTGGACATGTTAACCTGGCGGACGGCACTGCATAACGATATTATATTCTTTTGACGGGAAACGGAGGATACGCTAAACCCTTTTATCGGATAAGCAAATCCGCGGGCCATGAGGATAGCCGCAGTCTTGGCAGACAGATGCCAGCCAAAGAAGTGCAACAAGGAATGCGAGAGGTTCTGCCCTCTGAACCGCACCGGCTCGCAGTGCGTCACGTTCGGCGACAAGGGGAAGCCCATCATTTCCGAGGCTCTCTGCCAGGGGTGCGGGATATGCACCAACAAGTGCATGTTCAAAGCGATCAAAATCATAGGCCTTGCGGACGAGCTCAAGGAGGACATCGTCCACCGCTACGGCGAGAACGCTTTCCGCCTGTACCGCCTTCCGGTGCCCAAGAAAGGCATCGTAACGGGCATCCTCGGTCCGAACGGGATCGGAAAGACCACGGCCATCCGCATGCTGTCCGGGGCGGAGACCCCCAATCTGGGGGACTATGAGAACCCTCCGAGCAGGGAGGAGGTGCTGAAGCATTTCGCCGGGACCGAACTCCACGACTATCTCCAGAGCGTCTACGAGGGGAAGATCAAGACCGCAATCAAGCCGCAGTACGTCGACAAGCTCCCCCAGTCGGTGAAAGGCGTTGTGAGGGATCTCCTGGTGAAGGTCCAGGAGCGCATGACTGTGGAAGAGGCGGCGGAGACGTTCGATCTCGCAGGAGTCCTCGACAGGGAGCTGGACAAGCTTTCGGGAGGGGAGCTCCAGAGGCTGGCCATGGCGGCCACGGTCATGAAGGAGGCCGACGTATACTATTTCGACGAGCCCACATCCTATCTGGACATCTACCAGAGGGTAAGGATGGCAAGGATAATCAAGGATCTGAGCAGAGACAAGCAGGTCGTAGTCATAGAGCACGACCTGGCCATCCTGGATTTCCTGGCGGACAACGTGAACCTCGTGTACGGGTCCGAAGGGGCGTACGGAGTTTTCACCCTGGCCAGGCAGGTCAGGACCGCCATCAACGCCTATCTGGACGGGTATCTGCCGGAGGAGAACATCAGATTCAGGGACCGCCCGATCGAATTCGAGGCGTCCCCTCCGAGGGGAGACTGGCAGACGGCCGACGTGATATCTTTCGACGGCCTGAAGAACGATTTCGGCGGGTTCAGCCTCGACATCACCGGGGGATCCGTGAAAATCGGCGAATCCGTCGGGATCGTAGGCCCGAACGGGACCGGAAAGACGACCTTCGTGAAGATGCTGGCCGGCATGATAGAGGCCGATTCCGGGAGCCTTGAAGGCGAGGTCAAGCTTTCCTACAAGCCCCAGTACATATCCGCTGACTTCGACGGCACCGTCCAGGAGCTTCTGTTCTCGAAGAACTACGAAACCATCAGCTCGGGATTCTTCTCCGGGGAGGTCATAGAGCCTCTCGGGATCAAATTCCTCATGGACAAGAAGGTCTCCAGGCTTTCGGGAGGGGAGCTGCAGAGGGTGGCCATCGCCATCTGCCTCTCGGAGGAAGCCGACATGTATCTCTTCGACGAGCCTTCCGCCTATCTGGATTCCAACCAGAGGATGATCGCCGCCAAGACGATCAGAAGGATGATGGAGAAGACCGGGCGCAGCGCCATGGTCGTCGACCACGACGTGTATTTCCTAGACATGGTATCCGATTCCATGATGGTCTTCGGCGGCGATCCAGGGGTCCACGGCGTCGGCGAAGGGCCGTTCGACATGAGGGACGGTATGAACCGCTTCCTTTCCGCCGTCGACATCACGTTCAGGCGCGACGCGGACACCCACCGGCCGAGGATCAACAAGCCCGATTCCAGGCTCGACAGGGAGCAGAAATCCAACGGGGAATTCTATTATTCCTGATGCGGGGGCGCTCTCCCCCGCGATTTACACCGTTCCGATGTGATTGTCAGAAAACCATTTTTATATTATTAGGGAATCCTAATTTTATGGGTAGAGCGGACACCCATCTTCACACCCACTTCTCCGGCTTCAATCAGCTGGGGAATGCGATGAAATTCCCGGAATCGGTGATCACCCCGGAAACCCAGTTGGATCAGATGAGACGCCTAGGGTATCAGGTCCTGGCGATCACCGACCACGACGAGATAGCCGGCGCTTTCCAGGGCGAGAAATATGCCAGGAAATTCGGCGACATCGACCTCATCGTCGGGGAGGAGGTCACCACCCTGGACGGCGAGATAATAGGGCTGTTCCTCACCGAAAAGGTCCCCAGAGGGCTTTCCGTCGAGGAGACGGTCGACATCATCAGGTCGCAGGGAGGCATCGTGATCGCTCCGCATCCCTTCAGCTTCCATGTCCCCGGCCTGCAGGAAAAGATCCTGGCCCTGGACATCGACGGCTTCGAGACCGTCAACGGCGGCCATCCCGATTATTACTCCAACATGTTCGCAAGGAAAGTTATGGACGCCTATCCGGGGAGATGGGCCGATCTCGCGGGCAGCGACGCCCATTCCGTGTATACCGCCGGCACATGCTGGACAGAATTCGAAGGGAATTCCGCGGATGACTTCAGGGATTCCATACTGAAAAGGAAGACCAGAGGCTGCGGTAAAGCCGCGGATCCGTTCACCCAGGTCCAATGGAGCATGGAGGTCGTCATCGGCGGCCAGAAGCTTCTCATGGACAAGCTGAGGAACAGGCTCGAGATCGCCGAGGGAGACCAGCTGGCGCAGAAGATAGACCGCATCTCCCGCCTCATGGCCGGCACCGGGATAATCGCCGGATCGGCGTACCTTTTCCCGCCGATCACATGCCTGGCCACGGCTCTGAGCCTCCTTTATCTGAGGCGCGGATCCAAGAGGATGACGGCGAAGATGGACGAACGCCTCGAGAGGATCGGAAGGATCATCGAAGGCATCGATTCCGGGGTTCCGTATGACGACGGAGAGAAGATGTTTCAAGTTAGGAACAAACGCATCGAGAAAGCTGCTAAAAAGCTTGATGGATGAGATCGCTGCATCGGTGGAGCCTCTGTATCCGGGATACGACAGATGCTTCACATACTGGCCGGTCACAGGGACCTGGAGGCCGCTCGAAGGATCGGAGTCTTATCTGGGGACCCCGGGCGAGATAGAGACGGCCGAGGAGATGAGGCTCGAGTTCGCCGTATGGGAGGAGGATCTGGGGAAAGCCGTCGCTGCGATCCGCAGGGTGCACCCTTACGAAGAGCCGGTGATAGACGTGATCCCCATGATCCCGTGGAAAAGCCTCATTCCTTCGGACGATACGAATAGATGCTGTCGAAAGTCTTCTGCATCCTGTGGATTTTGAGGCTCTGCTTCCTGTATTCCAGCTCGTCCGGATCCATTATGCCAATGGCGGCATAATCGTCCAGAAGGGAAATGGCTTCGTCGTAGGCGCATTCGACGCCGACCAGGATGTCTATGAGCCTGTTGCGGCATTTTATGTCCTTTGGAATGCTTCCGCCGTTCTCCCCCAGGAATCTGTCCTTTACGGCGGGATACAGGTCGAGATTGAGGCAGCACTGCTCCTTGGCGTCGTCGTATTTTTCGGATCCGAAAAGCCCGTCTATGTACGCTTCCCTGACTTTGAAAAGCTGATAGTCGTCCAGGGCCATCGAGACCGCGTAAGATCCGGCTGTCACCGAAAGGCCGTAATTGTGGTCCTCCTCGGAGCGGAGCATGAGGTCTATGAGGAGAGCCGCCGCCGAGGACGTGTCTATCCCTCTGAGATATCTTCTGACTTTGACTTTGCTGGGGTCGTTCAGCCCCGCGTACCAATCCGAGAGCCCTGCGATCGCTATCTCCTGGGGGATTTCCGTCTGGTCCATGGCCTCCGTATGCTGGAGGTTGCTTTAATCGCTTGCGTCTATCCGGATGATGGACGATCTGATATCGACATGGGGCCTGTCGCAGCACAGGGTCTCGGGCGTCCAGTCGAGCTCGCGCGCGAAGGGATCTTTCCTGTAGGAGCAGGGATATCTGCAATAGCGGCAGCTGATGTCCGTGCAGGGGACCGGATTGATGGAAACTTCGGCCGAATCGCCGTATCTCTCTTCCAGAGCCTCCCCGACTTCTGCGATCTCGACTTGGACCAGGCTGAGGGGCATCCCCTTGGGAAGCACGGCGCTCATGTTGATGAACATGTTCGGTCCGTATTTGATGATCCTGAGGCCGTAGACGTCTATCCAATGGTAGTGCCTGTGATCGTTGAGCACCTCCGTGACCTCGCGGATGAGTTTTGAATCGGCCGCGTCCATGAAATCGTTCAGGCATCCTCTGATCACTTTGGCGCCGGTGTATATTATCACGCATCCGAACGCCCCTGCGATGGCGGCGTCGAGCCAGGACGCATCATACCCCATGGCCTGGACCGCATAGAGCACGGCCAGCCCGGCGATGATGCCGACTGAGGATACGGTGTCGGAGCAGAGATGCTTCCCGCTGGCCACCAGAGCCGGCGAGCGGCTTTTCGTCCCGCGTCTGATCGCCGCTCTCCCCACCGCGTAGTTGACGATGGCAGTGACGGCTATGAGGACAAGGCCGATGTCCAGCTCTCTGAGCTCCCCGGGATGCAGAATCCTGTCAATCGATTCCAGGATGATCATGGATCCGGCGACGGCGATGAGCGTCCCCTCGATCGACGACGAGACGGTCTCGATCTTTCCGTGTCCGAAGGGATGGGATCTGTCGGCCGGGCGGGCAGAGATGTAAAGGGCGAAGAGCCCGATGAAAGCCGCCACGACATTCACTATCGATTCCAGCGCGTCGGTAAGAATCGACACCGAATGGGTGGTGAAATATGCCAGGAATTTTATGGCCATCAGCGCGACACCGACGACGGCCACAATCTTCTGGAACTCGATGTTCGCATCCGCTTTCCCTGACATCGGACGATAATCTCGGCGCATGTGATATAACGCTTTCGTCAAATCGTAATACCTGCGTCGTCAGCTATTTTTTTCGCCTTCTCGGCAATTCTGCATCCGAGATCGTATGCGCTCTTCAGATCCTGTTCGAAATGGCCGTCGCGATACGCCCTTTTCTGCTCTTCGTCGAACAGCGTGATGTCATACCTCGAATAATCCTTGAACTGGTATGTGTTGAAGATGTTCAGGGTTTCGCAGCATCCCATGATTTCGCCCATGGATTTGGGGGTCTGCCTGAGAGTATCCTCGTAGCCCCAGCTGTCGTACATCTCTTTCGGCAGGTTCATGGTGTATATCATGCCGCAGGGAACCGGTTTTTCTCTGCACAACAGCGGTTTCCCGTCTTCGTAGTGGTAGGAGTATATCGGGAACAGCCATCTTTCGACGAAAGACCTTACCTGCCCGGCCGGCTGGCTGAAATAAACCGGAGATCCCAGAACCACGGCGTCCGCTTCCCTGAGCTTTTCCAGGACAGGGCGCAGGCTGTCTTTGACGGCGCAGACCCCGCAGGTCTTCGCGTTTTTCAGCTTGCAGGCGAAACAGCTCACGCATCCTTTGAACTCATAATCGTAGAGGTCGATTCTTTCGACTTCGAAGCCGCTGTCTTTCAGGCCTTCTCCGGCTTTCTCGACGGCTTTTGCGGTGTTCCAGCTTTTGCGGGGGCTCCCGTTTATGATGAACGCTTTCATGCATCGGAAATGGGCTGGCAGGTATATATCCCGCATTATGCGCCTTTATGAAATGGTTGTTGGGCGTTATCTCTCAGAAGCGTTTTTATCCCGATCATAGGATGGGCCGGCATGGTAGGGAGGACGGCCGCCGCCATCTGCACGGTCCTGTGCGCATCGATCTGGGGTATGATAGGCATAAGCACCAGGATACTGTCCGATGCGGGCATGAACTCCGTCCAGATCAACGCGGTCAAATCCGCGGTATGTCTTGCCGCCATAGTAATAGCTCTTTTGGCGACGGACAGAGGCGCTTTCCGCGTCAGGCCGAAGGATCTGTGGGTCCTGATATTGGCCGCCGCCACGAATGTGGGCATGGATGTTCTGTACATACAGGCGCAGACGATAATGGATCTGTCCCTGGCAGGAGTGCTGCTGAGCACGAACTGCTATTTTGCCATAGGGATATCCTTCCTATTCTTCAAGGACCCCATCACGGTAAGGAAAGTGCTGGCCGCGGTCATAGGATTCTCGGGATGCGCCTTCGCCGTGGGACTTTTCACGCACAGCGCCGAATTCAGCCTGCTGGGGATATCCATCGGTCTCGGGGCGGGGTTCGGCGGCGCGCTTCATACGGCATTCTTCAAGCTTTCGCTGGAAAAAGGATATTCCGAACAGACGGTGCTGCTTTACATCTTCATCTTCAGCACGGCCATGCTCGTGCCGTTTTCCGATCCCGTCGGGACCATAAAGCTGTCTTTCAGCTCGGCAGAGGTCCTGCTCGCTTCCGCGGCCATCGGGCTGGTGTTCACGGCTCTGCCCTATTATCTGTATTCCAAAGGGCTGGCCGGCTTGGACATAGGCACAGTATCCATCCTAATGTTCATGGAGACCGCGATGGCTTCCGTGGCCGGGCTACTGTTCTTCGGAGAGAGCCTGTCCGCGCATACCCTGATCGGGATAGCGATGATTCTGGTGTCCATAATCATAATGAACTGGGGCCTGAGGGAATCCAGCTCGGGGAACGCGGATCCGGCCGCTGGGGAAATAAAAAGATAACCGATGACCGCATCGGCAGCCAGGATGTGGAAGATCGGAGACATCCCGGTAGAGGGCAAGGTCATTCTGGGGCCCATGTCAGGGTTCACATTCGCCAGCTACAGGGATTTTATGAAGCCGTTCGGCGTGGCGGTGTCGGTGACCGAGCTCACATCATCGGCGGGAGTGATCCACGACAGCGAAAGGACGGGCTCCATGTACGTCGGTTTCGGGCCGAATTATCCCACGGGGCTGCAATTGTTCGGGAGCGGCCCGGAAGAGATCGCCGAAGCCGCCTCCATAGCCATGAGGATGAACCCTAACATCAGCTTCTTCGACATCAATATGGGATGCCCCGTGCCGAAAGTCCTCCGCTCAGGTTCCGGGTCCGCTCTGATGGCCGATCCCGGGAGATGCGGGGAGATCGTCCGGGCCGTCAGAAAGGCCACGGGGATGCCTGTGACCATAAAGACGCGCCTCGGGAAGAGCATGGAATCCATCAATTTCCGCGAGGTGCTGGACGAAACCGTTTCCGCCGGGGCCGATGTGGTCGCCGTCCATGCCAGAACGGTCAGGGAGCGCTATGCCGGCCGTCCTCACTACGATCTCCTGGAGGGGCTGCAGAAAGAGCTTCCCGTCCCGCTGATCGTCTCCGGGAACATCTATTCCCTGGAGGATGCGATCTAGGCGGAGAGATGCTCAGGAGCGGCCGGGATCATGGTCGCGCGCGGAGGCATAGGCAACCCCAACTTGGTGAGGCAGATCGACTCCTGGTTCCGTTCCGGGAAGCGCGTCCCGAACCCCACCGTCAGGCAGCAGATCGCATGGTGCAGAGAGCTGTCCGAGGCCGTGATCGGGGAGAAAGGCGAGGCAATAGGCGTGAAAAAGCTCCGCAGCATAGCGCCGAAGTTCTTTTCGGGATGCAGATGGAGCGCCGGCCGCAGAAGGCTGGCCACAGAGCCCGAGACTAAAGAGGAGCTTTTCGCGCTGCTGGATCTGATCGAGGAGAGATCAGAGGACAGGACGGTCGGCCGCCCGGGAACGGATGCGGCGTGCGCGCACGGCGAAGATTGAAGGCCGGAAGAGAAAATGGGTCAGGCGGAGGCGGGGCCGGAAAAGAGGAGCCCCGGACCCGCCCGCCCGATTCAGCTGTCGATGCCCAGCTGTATGGCTTTCCTGTTGTTTCCGAGAAGCTCGATCTTCTTCGGCGGGATGGATTTCTGGAGCCCTTTGTCCAGGATTTCCGCCGAGCAGAATCCGGTCTCCCTGAACATCCTTCCGAGGATGATCATGTTGGCCGCCCCTTTCAGGCCGTTGGATTCCGCGATGTTCGAGGCGTCCACGTACACCGCTCTGACGTCCGAACGGGAGACTTTCTTGCTGATGATGGAGCTGTCAACGATGATCAGCCCTCCGGGGACGACATCGCCCTCGAATTTCTCCAGGGACGGAAGGTTCATGGCCACGAGGACATCCGGCATCGTCACCAGAGGCGAGCCTATCGTCTTGTCGGACAGACAGACGCTGCAGTTGGCGGTCCCTCCGCGCATCTCGGGCCCGTACGACGGGAGCCAGGAGACTTCCCTGCCGCCCATCAGCCCGGCGTAGGCGATGACCTTCCCGGTGAACAGGATTCCCTGCCCGCCGAACCCGGCCAGAAGTATGTTGAGGTCGCCGGTCATTGCTCCGCCTCCCCTGCGTCCTTGTAGACTCCCAGCGGATAGTACGGGAGCATGTTGTCCCTGAGCCACTGGATGGCGTCTTTCGGAGAAAGCCCCCAGTTGGTGGGGCAGGTGGACACGACCTCGATGATGCAGTATCCCCTGCCTTCCATCTGGTATTCGAAAGCCTTTCTGATCGCTTTCTTCGCTATGTTCACGTTCCTGACGCAGTCGACAGTGACGCGCTGAGCCAGGGCGACCCCGTCCAGCGACGAGAGGAGCTCGCACACCCTTATGGGATTCCCGGCCGTTTTCACGTCCCTTCCGTAGGGGGTGGTCTGAGTGACCTGCCCGGGAAGGGTCGTGGGAGCCATCTGGCCTCCGGTCATCCCGTAGATGGCGTTGTTGATGAATATGGCGACTATGTTCTCGCCTCTGGCGGCGGCATGCACGGTCTCCCCCATGCCTATGGCGGCGAGGTCTCCGTCGCCCTGGTAGGTGAAGACCACGTTCTCCGGCCTGGCCCTCTTGACTCCTGTGGCGACGGCCGGAGCCCTCCCGTGGGGAGCCTGGACCATGTCGCATCCGAAGTAGTTGTACGTGAAGACCGAGCATCCTACCGAAGCGACTCCCACTGTTTTCCCCTCGATCCCGAGCTCGTCTATCACTTCGGCTACGAGCCTGTGGACGATCCCGTGGGTGCATCCGGGGCAGTAATGGAGCGGCACATCGAGGAGCGCGTGGGGCCTTTCCCCTTTCACCGGCATCGGTATCCGCCTCCGTTGAGCCTGACGATCTGTTCCAGCACTTCTTTGGGCGTAGGAATCACACCTCCTGTGCGGCCGAAGAATTCGACCGGTCTGCTGCAGTTTATGGCCAGCTTCACGTCGTCGACCATCTGGCCCATGGACATCTCCACGGAAAGGAAGACTTTGGCGTGGCCGGCATGCTTGGCGAGGAACTTCTCGGGGAAGGGCCACAGCGTGATCGGCCTGACCAGCCCGGCCTTGATCCCCTGTTTCCTGGCCATGTCCACTGCGGAGCGGGAGACCCTGGAGGACGCTCCGAAGGCGACGATTATGATTTCCGCGTCGTCTGCGAGGTACTCCTCAGCCCTCTGCTCCGTCTCTTTGATTGCGTCGTATTTCTTGTATCTCTCGACGACGAGCCTCTCCAGCTCGTGGGGATCGATGTAAAGGGAGTTGATGACGTTGTGGCCCCTCTTGTTCTGATGGCCGGAAGCCGCCCAAGGCTTGTTGTCTTCCGGGTTCTCCCTCTTCTCGGGGAGCTCCACCGGCTCCATCATCTGCCCGAGCATGCCGTCGGAGAGGATCATCGCGGGCATCCTGTATTTGTCTCCGAGCTCGAACGCTCCCGCCACGAGGTCCACCATCTCCTGGACGGTGGAAGGCGCGAACACGAGCATCTGGAAGTCTCCGTGGCCGGACGCTTTGGTGGCCTGATAGTAATCCGCCTGGGAAGGCTGAATGCCTCCGAGGCCGGGGCCTCCGCGCTGTACGTTGACTATGAGGCACGGGACATCCGATCCCGCTATGTATGAGATGCCCTCGGCCATGAGGCTGATCCCGGGGGAAGACGTGGACGTCATGACCCTGACGCCGGCGGCTCCTGCTCCGAGGACCATATTGATCGACGCGACCTCGGATTCACCCTGGAGATACACCCCGCCGATCTTCGGCATCCTCTTGGACATGTATGCCGCGACCTCTGTCTGGGGGGTGATCGGGTAGCCGAAGAAATGTCTGCATCCGGCGGCTATGGCAGCTTCCGCGATGGCCTCGTTCCCTTTCATGAGAACTTTCTCGCCCATGCTCAGACCTCCACTCTGATGGCCACATCGGGGCACATTACAGCGCAGGAGCCGCATCCGGTGCACGCTTTCTGGTCTGTGATGTGCGCGGGATGGTACCCTTTGCTGTTGGTGATCGTCCTGTCGAGCTCCAGCAAGTGTTTCGGACACGTGATGACGCACATCTCGCAGCCTTTGCACCTGTCGTTGTTTACTTTGACTTCGGGCATCTGACTACCTGCTTATTCCCATGGCGCCTTGACGCAGACGTCTATCGGGTAGATGTTCGGTATTTTATTTAAGAGGTTGATGCCGCGCGGGACCGCCGTGAATTTTATCGGCAGGCCGGTGCGCGCGGAGACTTCGCCGGCGAACCCTATCGATCCCAGGATCACGGATTCGTCGGTCTTCTGCTTGAGATGGGAGTTGTTCACTATCCCCGTGGCGGCGAGGCGAGAGGCCTTTTCGATCTCGCAGAGTATTTCCTCGGCCTCTTCGGGACGGGTCGTCATGGACCTGTATCTGTTGACGACATAGAGCACCTCCGGATCGGCCCCGGCCAGAAGGGAGGAGTACGTCCCAAGCGCGGTGGCGCCGGCATCGTCGCCCCCGACGTCTATGATGACTTTCTCGCCGTCCTCGATGAAACCGCGTATGGATCCCGGCAGCGAAGGCGTATCCAGATTCGTGTTGGCGAAGTTCGGCCCCACGACCCTGACCCCCTAACCGGCAAGCTGGCTCCCATAATCGGCCGATCTGAAATAGGGGTTCACGATGTCCAGATCGATCAGGGTCACATCTTCCCCCCTGCGGGCGAAGTCCGCCGCCAGATTGATCGAGAGGTTCGTCTTGCCGACGCCATAATGTCCGCAGATGACGGTGACCCTTCTCTCAAGCGGGAACATAGGCTCGCGATTGGCGCAGTCATATAATAACGTCAGCATTTCCTGCGGCTTCTGAACGCCGGATGCGGTTCATTCAGCCTTTGTTTCTGCGTCAAGAATCCCGTATAAGCCGTCTCTGAGCTCCCAGAGCCCTCTGGGGAAATTCTGCGACCCGGATGCGCGTATTTCTTTCCCGTCGTTGACGGAGGCTTCGAAAACGAACATTTCCCCGTCCAGAATGCCTATGGGATGCTTTCCTCTGAATCCGTCCCACCCCATCACTCCGCAGCCGTTCAGCAGGGAGATGAACGTCTCCGTTTCGCATTGGGCTTCCGTGCACGGGATGCCGGGCCCGTCGGAGCCGAGATATCCCCTTCTCAGGGTAAGAACCACCTCGGAGCCGTCGCATACCGCTTCGAACTCTTCCGCTTCGCGCATGCTGGATATGGACAGCTTCATCGAGGCGAACGATTCAATGTTCTTTCTTCTGAACAGCATCTCTGACCTTTTGGCGGCACGCTATGCAGATATAAAACATCGACAGCGGAATCGGGATCCCACATATCGGATGGAACGGGCTTTTACTGCGGATTCTGCCCATACCAAAGATTTTAATCCCTTCCGTCTATGTTTTCCCATGGACGACGGGCCAGGAAGCAGAGTAACGAAATGCCTGGACGGGAAGTATCGCTGGATATACGAGATGAGCCTCATCAGAAATCCCACGATACCGCTTCTGATGATCAAAGTGCTGCTGATAGTCGTAGCGATCGTGTTCACCATACTGTTCATCATAGGGATCGCGGACGGCTCCGATATCGACGAAGCATTGGGGATGGCGATCCAGATATCCCTGATAGCCGTCGCCATCATTCTTCCTCTGGGAGTGGCAGGATATCTCATCTATGCGGCCATGATGGGCTGGAAATACTGCGTCCTTTTCGAGCTGGATGAGGAAGGCGTGCTCCATGCCCAGCAGGAAGCCCAGGTGAAAAAGGCAGGGATCATCGCGGACATCGCAGTCCTGGCCGGGCTGGCCGCCGGAAATCCGACGACCGTCGGAGCAGGTCTGCTGGCCGCCGCAAACACCAGCATGTACACGGAGTTCGCCGATGTCAGGGCTTTAAGGGCGGCTAAGGGAAGGAATGTCATATACGTGAGCAACAACCAGGTCTATGTCTGCGACGAGGACTTCGATTTCGTGTACAATTTCATAAAATCCCGCTGCCCGAACGCCTGAAGATGACGTTCCCGCTGGAAATCCGATGGGCCGAATACAGGCTGTTTTAGTTTTTAGTAAAACTATTGATATAATTCATATTAAAAGAAAGAAACAGCAACCGCAAAAATGACCGATTCCATAAATCGATCCGTTATGTCATTTTTTTATACATCAAAAATATAGCAGGCGGAGTGACGGTCATGGAACCTAATATTGCGGAAGTGGCGGAACGCATAGTCGCGATGAGGGAGCTCTGCGACATCCCTGCGGAAGAGATGGCGGAGATCGTAGGCAAACCCGTGGAAGAGTATCTCGAATACGAGACCGGGAAGAAGGATTTCTCCTTCACTTTCCTGTACAAATGCGCCGAGAGATTCGGCATCGACATGGTCGAGCTTCTCACGGGGGACAATCCCCATCTCTCCGGATTCGCATTGGTCAGGAACGGGAAGGGCCTCCCGATGAAGAGGAGGCTGGGATTCCAGTACCAGCATCTCGCACCTACGTTCAAGAGCAAGCTCTCCGAGCCCTTCGTCGTCTTCGCTCCTTACATCGAGGAAGATCAGAACGCGCCGATCCGCGTCTCCACCCACGAAGGCCAGGAATTCGATTACATCCTGGAAGGGACCCTCAGGTTCTCCCATGGCGGGCGCGAGATGGATCTCGGCCCCGGGGATTCGGTATATTACGATTCGGGCAAGCCCCATGGTATGTATGCCACATCCAAAAGCGGATGCAGATTCATAGCTGTAGTGATGAGAGGTGCCGAGAAATGAGGGGAATAAATCTCCGCTATCTTGAGGAGACCTACGGCGAGGACGGCATTCTCAAGGACTACAGGATCAAATATCCTGAGGATTACAATTTCGGATACGACGTCGTGGATGACATAGCGGTCAACGACCCCTCCCGCACAGCCATGATATGGGAGAGCTGCACCGGGGAGGAGAGGAAGTTCACGTTCTCGGATATGAAGAGGATGAGCGACAAGACGGCCAACTGCCTCGCATCCCTGGGCATCGGCAAAGGCGACGTGGTCATGCTGATTCTGAAGCAGAAATTCCAGTTCTGGTATTCCATCGTCGCTCTGCATAAGCTGGGCGCGATCGTGGCTCCTGCCACCCACATGCTCACTAAGCACGACATCGAATACAGGATCAGATCTGCGGACGTCAAAGCCGTGATATGCACCGACCAGTCCAACATCAGCGGCGCGGTCGAAGCGGCGGAGGACATACCTTCCCTGAAGGTGAGGCTGCTTTCCGGGAAGCCCCGCGAAGGATGGCTTGATTTCGACGCCGAAGTCGAGAAGGCTCCCGAAGAGCTCGCCAGGAGGGAGACCAAAGCCACCGAGCCGATGATCATGTATTTCACGTCCGGGACCTCCAGCAACCCCAAGATGGTCCTCCACGACCACACCTATTCGCTCGGCCACATCATGACGGCGAAGCACTGGCACCAGGTGGATCCTGAAGGTCTCCATTGGACCGTGGCCGATACCGGCTGGGGCAAAGCCGTCTGGGGATCCCTTTACGGCCAGTGGATAATGGAATCCGCCGTCTTCGTGTACGAATACGACAAGTTCGATCCGTGCGAGATCCTCAACATGATCGAGAAGCACAGGGTGACGACGTTCTGCTGCCCTCCGACGATGTTCAGGCTCTATCTGAACGCCGGGCTCGAGGGCCACGATCTCTCGTCCCTGAAGAACTGCTGCATAGCCGGGGAAGCTCTGAACCCCGATACATACGAAAAATGGTACGAGGAGACCGGGCTGAAGCTCATGGAAGGGTACGGCCAGACGGAGACCACCATGACCATCGGAACCATAAGGGGGATGACCCCGAAGCCCGGGTCCATGGGAAAGCCTTCGCCCCAGTTCAAGGTCGACATCATCGACGAGGACGGCAATTCCTGCCCTCCGGGAGCCACCGGGGAGATCGTCGTCAGCATCGAGCCGAAGGTCCCCGGAATCATGATCGGCTATTACCGCAACCCGGAGAAGACCGCCGAGACCCTCCGCAACGGATGGCACCACACCGGCGACATCGCATGGAAGGATGAGGACGGCTATTTCTGGTTCTCCGGAAGGAACGACGACATCATCAAGTCGTCCGGATATAGGATCAGCCCCTTCGAGGTGGAGAGCTGCGTTCTCGAGCATCCCGCCGTTCTGGAATGCGCCGTCACCGGAGTTCCCGACCCCATCAGAGGCCAGCTCGTCAAAGCGACCATCGTCCTCAGGAAAGGGTACGAGCCCACCGATGAAATGAAGAAAGAGATCCAGGATTACGTGAAGCACAACACCGCGCCTTACAAATATCCCAGGGCGGTCGAATTCGTCCCCGAGCTCCCCAAGACCATCAGCGGCAAGATCCGCAGGGTGGAGATCAGGAAGAAGAACGAAGCCGAAGCCCTCAAGCGCCAGTGAGCGCTCCCCAAACGATCTTTCCCATCCCCAAGGCGCCAGCGTGCGCCCGGGGATTTTCCTGTTCATTATCCGATTCGATTAGCGTATAATTTTTATAAGCTCGAATTCGAAATTCGTAATGACATGGAATTTTTATCTACGAGATTCGTAGAAATCGGGGTCATGATTCATTGATATTAAATATGAGCACCCAATCAAGGCCATTGCCAGGACGAAAGACCATGAGAAACATCAACCTCAGATATGTGAAGGAGACCTACGACGAGAACGGCCTTCTTACGCATATGGACATAGACTGCCCGGACAGCTTCAACTTCGCCTATGACATCGTCGACGACATAGCCATCAACGACCCGGACAGGAAGGCCATGATCTGGACGGATGATTTCGGCAACGAGAAGGTCTTCACATTCGCAGACATAAAGAGGCTCAGCGACAAGACCTGCAATTATTTCGCCTCCAAAGGCATAAAGAAAGGGGATTTCGTTCTTCTGGTCCTCAAGGACAGCTATCAGTTCTGGTACATCATAACCGCCCTCCACAAGATGGGCGCGATCCCGGTGCCGGCTACCTTCATGCTCAAGCCCCACGACATCGACTACCGCATAAAGGCCGCGGGAATCAAGGCGGCCGTGGTCACCGTCCTGACCGACATAGCCGATTCGTTCGACGCCGCCGAATCCTCCAAAGATCTGGCCTGCAAATTCATAGTCGGGGGCAGGAGAGAGGGATGGTCGGATTTCGATTCCGAGATGGAGGGATATCCGGACGTGTGGGAGCGGGTTCCCACCCATAAGACCGATAAATTCCTCATGTATTTCACTTCGGGGACGTCCGACAACCCGAAGATGGCCGTCCATGACCAGACCTATCCTCTGGGCCACACCCTTCTCGGGAAGCATTGGCATCAGGTCGATCCGGACGGCATACACTGGACGGTCGCTGACACCGGCTGGGCCAAGACCGCATGGGGCCGCATCTACTCCGTCTGGATAATGGAGGGGTGCACTTTCGTCTACGAGTTCGACAGATTCGACCCCCACAAGATCCTCGGCATGATCGAGAAGCACAGGATCACCACGTTCTGCTGCCCACCGACGATGTTCAGGCTCTATCTCCACGCCGGAGTCGAGGGATACGATCTGTCGTCTCTGAAGAATTGCTGCATAGCGGGAGAAGCCCTGAACCCGGACACATACAACAAATGGTACGAGGCTACCGGGCTGAAGCTGATGGAAGCCTTCGGCCAGACGGAATCCTCGGTCATCGTCGGGACGCTGAGAGGCATGACACCTAAGCCCGGATCCATGGGCAAGCCCTCGCCCCAATACCGCGTGGAAATCGTCGACGAAGACGGCGAACCGTGCGCTGTCGGCGAGGAAGGGGAGATAGTGGTGAGCATCGAGCCCAGAGTCCCGGGGATCTTCAAGGAATACTATAAAGACCCGGAGAAGACCGCGTTCACTCTCAGGGACGGATGGCACCACACCGGAGACGTCGCGTGGAAGGACGAGGACGGGTATTACTGGTATTCCGGAAGGAACGACGACATCATCAAATCTTCCGGATACAGAATCAGCCCCTTCGAAGTGGAGAGCTGCGTGCTCGAGCACCCTGCCGTATTGGAATGCGCGGTGACTTCGGTGCCTGATCCAGTAAGGGGCAACGTCGTCAAGGCCACTATAGTCTTAAGGGATAATTTCAAGCCTTCCGAGGAGCTCAAAAAAGAGATCCAGGATTACGTGAAGCACAACACCGCCCCGTACAAATATCCCAGGGTCATCGATTTCGTCTCCGAGCTCCCCAAGTCCATCAGCGGCAAGATCAAGAGGGTCGATATCCGCAGGAAAGACCACGGGAAGCATGTCTGATCCGGCATCGCCGAAGTTCCGCAGGAAATCGCGCCCCGCTCGGAACGGTTATAAGAAAGCCGCGCGATTCGCCATCCATGAGCAACTTCGAAGAGCTCTGCAAAAAACTGGAAGAGATGGATCCCATCGCTTTCAACCAGAATTTCAACCAGCTTTCCGTCTCCGTCCTCGACGATCTCAGCCTGATCAACGCGGACGGCGTCGATGCATACACCGATTATCTCAGCTTCGTCCTCGCCGCAATCGCCGCCGACGGGAAGCTCTCCGAGAAAGAGTTCGTCGTCATCAAGCCCCTCTTCGACAAATCCGCAGGGGAGGACGTCTCCTACGAAAAAGCCGTCCAGATGTTCAAAGACATGGGTCTCGACAATCCCGAGAACGTGAAGAACGCGGCCGACCTCATGGTTGATGTCATAGAGCTGGTCTCCCCCGAGACCAAAGACAAGATTGTCATGCTCTGCCTGATGATCTGCGCCATCGACGGCAAGGTCACCGACGACGAGAAGAAATGGATCGCCCAGCTCATCGAGCCTCTCGAGCCTCCGTCCCCCATGGAGATCATCGACGGCTACCTGGACGAGGCGGGATCCTTCGTCCTCGCCACCGAATGCGGCGACCAGCCCAAGATGAGGGTCCTCGGATTCAAGACCGTCCTCGACGGCAAGATCTACTTCGGAATCGGGACATTCAAGGACGTGTACGCCCAGATCCAGAAGAACCCCAAGTGCGAGATCCTCGCCTTCAACGGCGAAGACTTCGTCCGCTGGGACGGCAAGGCCGTTTTCTGCGACGACAAGAGGCTTTCGATGGCCTTCGGATCCGCTCTGCCCGAGATCGCGAAGATGTACCTCGAGAACAACCTCGAGATCGCGTTCTTCACCCTCGAAGGCGGATGCGCGGAGATCGTCGGCGTCGCCGGCAAGACCGTTCTTTTCTGAAACTGAAGGGAGGGATTTCCCCTCCCATTTTAAGACCGAAGAATTGGGACGATTTGCCCTGATAGATCGGAGTCGGCGGAACCCTGATGCACCTATGGATCTCAGCAGGATTCCGGTGATCTCCGGGCACAACCCTATTTCCTGCATGATCTTCACGCGGACTTCCTTTCCGCCCGCGCATACGGTCCCTTCGGTGGCGTTCTCTCCGAGACCGAGCTTCATCGGGAGGTCCTTCCGGGAATGCTTCGACGCGGAGATGAACATCGGAAGGACGAATACAGAGTCATGTTTTTTGGCGCATTCGGCCAGAGCCTGCTCTATGCCGGGCTCATCGAATTCGTTGCTGCAGCAGATCACGTCATATCCCGCTCTGACAGCCGCAGCGGCGCCTTTCCTGACGACGCCGAGATTCCTGCCTTCCCTGGATCCGTGGCCGACTATGATGATTCCGGCGTCCTTGGTCCCGGCCATCCTGCCGATCGCATCGCGGACCGCTTCCGGGAACTCCGGATCCATGGAGAACGTATCTGTCACATACACTTCCAGCCGGCGCCCCTCAAGCTCTATGCTTCCTCTGCGGCTGTCCTCGTTTACATCGAAAACTTCGAAGACAGGCGCGTCGGTGCGGCTTCCGGATGCCATGAACAGGGGGATGACGACAAGAGAATCCGTGTTTTCCTGGGCGATCTCCGCGAGGGCCTCGTCCATCTTCGGCTCCCCGACATGAAGATAGGCCGTATGGACTTCGGTGCCTATGATCTCGGTGAGCTCGTCCGCCTGGATTTCCGCCGCGTTTCCTTCGGGGCCGCAGCCGGTGCCGTAAGCCACGATGAGAACTGAGAATGACATGGCCAACGAATCGCTTGGCGGGTATAAAACAGTAGGAGAAGGGGGAGACTCCCCCTGAAAGGTTTATGCGTCGGGCCAGAGTTCGTGGGCCATCTCGCGGAGCTTGTATTTCTTGATCTTTCCGGCGGCGTTCTCCGGGAAAGCGTCCACGAACTGGACGAACTTCGGGGATTTGTACCAGGCGATCTGGCCTTTGCAGTAGTCGAAGACATCCTGCTCGGTGAGGTCCGCCCCCGGATCCTTTATGATGAAGGCTCCGACCTGCTCGCCGTATTTCTGGCTGGGGACTCCCACCACCTGCACATCCCTGATTCCGGGGCAGTGGTAGAGGAAGTCCTCGATCTCCTTGGGGTAGACGTTCTCCCCTCCGCGGATGATCATGTCCTTTATCCTGCCGGTGACGTAGAAATACCCGTCGGAATCCCTGTATCCCAGGTCCCCGGAATGGAGGTATCCGTTCTTGTCTATGACTTTGGCCGTCTCTTCGGGCATCTTGTAATACCCTTTCATGACGTTGTAGCCTTTGCAGCAGAACTCTCCGATCACCCCGTCGGGGCAGGGCTCGTAGGTCTCGGGATCGAGGATGACGGTGTCTATGCCCTGGAGCTTCTTGCCTACGGAGGAGCATTTCTTCTCCATGGAAGGCTCGTCGTAAGTCGTCTGTGTCATGCCGGGGGACGCTTCCGTGAGGCCGTAGACAATGGTGATCTCTTTCATGTTCATCTTGTCGACCACCTGCTCCATCGCTTTGATGGGACACGGGGATCCGGCCATTATGCCCGTCCTGAGGGACGAGAAGTCGAATTTGCTGAACAGCTTGTGGTTCAGGATGCTGATGTACATCGTGGGGACGCCGTATACCGAGGTGCAACGCTCGGTCTCTATGGACGTCATCACCTTCACCGGGTCGAATACCTCGCAGAAGACCATGGTGACGCAGTGGTTGATGCACGCCATTACTCCCAGGACGCACCCGAAGCAATGGAACAGCGGCACGTTGATGCAGAGGCGGTCGTCAGAGCAGTAGTTCATGTTGGCTCCGAGCCAGTATCCGTCGTTTGCGATGTTGTAGTGCGTGAGCATGACTCCCTTGGGGAATCCGGTGGTCCCGGAGGTGTACTGCATCATGGTCACGTCGTGGACGTCCACGGAATCCTTCCTCTCCTGGTATTCGCTCTCGCTGACGCTGACGGCCAGGGATTTCACCTCGTTCATCGTATACATTCCGCGGTGCTTCTGGGGCCCGAGGAACACGACCTTTTTGAGGTGGGGATATGTCTCGCTGCGGAACGTCTCCCTCGGCTGCTTCCTCAGCTCGGGGACGAGTTCGTACACCGTCTCCACATAATCCACATCCCTCATGCCGTCGATGAGGAACAGATATTCCATGTCGGACTGCTTGAGGACGTAATCAAGCTCCGCCCTTCTGTAGTTGGTGTTGATGGTGAGAAGTACCGCGCCGATCTTGGCGGTGGCGAACATGAGGGTGATCCAGTCGGGGACGTTGGTAGCCCAGATGGCCACTTTCTCGCCTTTCTTCACGCCCATGCCCATGAGGCCTTTGGCGACGAGGTCGACTTCCGCGCTCCATTGGGTCCAGGAAAGCCTGAGGTCCCTGTCCACATAGACGATGGCATCGTTATCCGGATGCTCGCGGGCGCATTTGTCGAGGAGATCCCCCAGCCTCTCGTCGCTGGTTATATTCTTTCTTGGGATGCAAGGCATGCTATCGCCTCATATAGGCGTGTACAGGACCGCGTATATGGATGCGGGCCCGCCGACGCAGCCGACGTAATGGGGGACAACCGAGTTGTAATAGGCGCTGTCGCCCTCCTCGAGAATCCTCTCTTCCTTGCCGTACCTCAGGATGACCTTGCCGGAGACGACGACGATGAATTCCTCGCCTTCGTGGATGGACATCTCCTGGACCTTCTCCTCTTCCATCTTGATGAAGAGGGGCTCCATGTGCCTGTCGGTCTTTCCCTTGCCGAGAGGGAAGTACTGGTAATCCCCGAAATCACTCCTGGAGGATGCCTCGGATTCCCTGCCGGATTTCCTGACGATTATGGGATCCGGGCGGAACTGATCGTCCATGAATGTTCCGAGCCTCTGGCCCAGAGCGCGGGAGATCTTGATGAGCTGGCCGACGGGCGGGTATGTGCGTCCCTCCTCGATGTCCTTGATTAGGGCGAGATCAAGCCCAGAGTTGGTTGCGAGCTGTTCCTGCGACAGTTCGAGCTGTTCCCTGTACTTGCTTACTCTCTTACCAAGCTTGTTTTCGGCCATTTGGTAACCTCGGATTGGCTGATGTGCGAATGATTAAAAAACTTATCCGAAATCACTGTTTTGATGTTTTTGCGGAAAACATCCGCTGTTTATGCTGATTGCGGAATGCGTCTGCCGGCCGGCCCCTCAGACAGAAGTCTGGGGGACATGCCGGAAAGCAATAAAGATGCATCATCGCGGCCGAAGCCTTTTCTCATAAAGGAAGTCGTTGCAGATGCCGTCCCGCAGAGCCTTCGAGAAGTAGTTGGCATAGACGAGTGCGGACACCAGACAGATGGCCGTCGCGGGCACCAGATATTCCAGATAATAGCTTATGATGGTTCCGACCGCGTTTCCGTAATAGACGGAAATCAGGAAGCTGAAGAAAAACAAGCTCAACGTGGCGAATCCCAGGAAAAGCTTCTTCCTGGCGCCTTTCCATAGATAGTACGGCCTGGGCGCCACAGTAATGGCTTTTGCTCCGGTGCTCTTTATGCAGAGCCACGGGATAACCATCGCCGGAAGGAACAGGGTCAGGGTGATCATCGCTCTGACTATGACGTCGCTCGGGACCGTCTCGAGGATGATCGGGTTGAGAAACAGCATGGAGCAGACCAGTATGCCCAGCGAGAACGTGTAAGTTCCGAGCCAGACGAAAGAATCCAGATCCACCGTGTGGCCTTCGTCTTCCGGATCGACCTCTACGCTCTCGATATCGACTATGTCCGGGACCTCGAAGAATTTCGCGGCGGGATTCTTCCCTTTATTGGTTCCGGTTTCGACGAAAAGGAGCAGCCTGGGTATGTATTTCCTCAGCATGGCCGATATGGTGGTGATGATCCCTATCGGGGCCATTACCATCATGAACAGGGTCAGCAGAAGATCGACGGCGCGGAAATAATCCAGATATTGGGCACCATAGTTTTGATAGGCATCCAGCCCTCTCAGATAGAGAACATCGTCGGTGCCGGTGAAGAACGCCCATGCGACTACGAGAGCTGTCACGGTCACTCCGGCCAGCAGCCACAAGGGGAACGGTCCTTTGTTCAGATATGGCAGAGCCCATGCGCCCACTATGGCGAAAGCTATGGCGAACATGAAGCAGAGGCGGTTAATGAACATCCAGAAATCATAGTTCTGTCTGAAGACGGTCAGCACGAAAGTTGCGAGTATGCATGCCACTATTAGCCATGGAAGGATGCGGATGGCCGTCGCGTCCCTCCTGTCGGAGCGATTGTTAACGGTTTCGATTCCTCCGAGCGCGATAGCTGCGCGGTCAAGCTTTTTATTCAGGCTGTTTTTGGCGTTTCTGCGGTCCGTAGGAGCCCCACCTTCGGTCTCTTAATAATGACGTATTAATTAACAACTTCTCAAGAATTGTTCTCGCATAAGTTTGGTAGCAGATCGATTGATGCTGATGCAATGGTCTTTTCGACTGCGGAATTATTGTTTCGCTTGGAAAAAACGCATAATAGATTGTTATCTATCGGTCAGTATAAAGCTGCAAGCGGCTATATGGCCAAGTATGCAGCTTCCCGAATTGACTACATCTTCCCGTGACAGGGAGTTCAACCATTATAGGAGAGAATTGAGGGAAGACGTCGTCATTAGATATCTGTTTGACGGGCTGTCCAGCAGGAAATTGGACAGTCAAGTACTGGGGCTGGACAGCGCTAAAAGTAAAGGGTATCAATCCTGGGCAATTCTCAGGCGTTATGGTTTAGGGGATGATTTCAAGGGGATATTCAAAGGTATGTCTTTGGATGAAGCTCTGGAAGAGCTGAACAAAGATTCCCAATATGATGTGATTTATGAGATTGTATCCGGGGCAGTCGAATCGTTTGATATAGAGTCAGATCAATGGGCGGTAGGTCTGACAAAAAACAGTCTGGTGAAAACCAGAGTCAATCAGAATAAATTCAGAGAGCTTGTGCTGAATGCTTATGGCGGTTCTTACTGCATCACCGGGATAAATGAGCCACGTCTTCTCAGGGCAAGCCATATAAAGCCTTGGAGCAAAAGTAACGGCAGAGAGAAGTTGGACGTACGCAATGGCCTGTGCCTCAACGCGCTTCATGATGCCGCATTCGATGCCGGATTGATAACGGTCGATCCGAGCGGCTATTGCGTTCGGCTTTCCTCGTCAATAGAAGATTCTATGGATGAACATGTATATGAGAGCTATTTCCGCAAATACGATGGCGAGGAGATATCAATACCGAAAAAGGGGGCAGATCCCAATCCCGATTATCTGGAATACCATAGACGCAATATCTTCGGCAAGGGCAGGAACCATCTGTGGTTGGAAATCGAATTGCTCAGTTGAAACAAAGACAAAAAGACGAATATCAATTCAATTCTGATGAAGGAGCCCGAATACAATTATTGGACAGCAATGCCGCTTGGATTTTAGTTTAACCGGATCCAATATCCAATTATAATTTCCGAAGAATACCGACATATTCTGTTGCATTATAATTCCATAGTTTTCAGCCGCCGCTGAAAAACCTCTGCTGTCTGCTCACCGACAGGAAAGAACCGGAGCAATTCTCTTTCACGGAATGATCCGCGCCTCTGTCTTTTAGAATCCGACCTCTGTAGCAGACCTTGGATTCTAATCAGCGATTTATCAATGATTGAAGCCTTCTGACATCTTCGTCGGCACCTTCGCTGCCGTTTTCTGCGGCCTTCCGGTACCATTCCAAAGCTTTATCCAAGGACTTGCCCACTCCTCTGCCCTTTTCGTAAAGATAGCCCAGATGATGCTGGGCCAGAGCATGGTCCTGTTCTGCGGCTCTGGAAAACCATTCGAAAGCTTGGTTGTAATCCTGCCCTACGCCCTGGCCGTTCTCGTACATGTATCCTACGTTGTTTTGGGCGCCTTTCAGTCCGTTCTGCGCCGCTTTGAGGAACCACATGAACGCTTTCTCGTCGGACTTGGGAAATCCCGACCCGTCCAGAAACATGAGGCCGATATTGAACTGGGAACTCGGATTGCCTTTCACCGCGGCTTTCATGTACCATTCCATGGCTTTTCCGAAGTCTTGATCCACGCCCAGACCGCTGAAGAATGCGCTTCCGAGGCTGTTCTGGGCGTCGGGATCGCCTTGTTCTGCCGCTTTCATGTACCATTCCACCGCTTTTTCGTAGGACTGGAGAACGACGGTGCCCTGCTCATACATCACGCCCACATTGAATTGGGCGGCAGCCAATCCCTGCTCGGCAGCCTTCATATACCATTCCATCGCCTTTTCATCCGACTGCTCTACGCCCTTTCCGTTGATGTACATGTACCCTACATTCGTCTGGGCGTCAGGATCCCCTTCTTCGGCCGCCTTCATGTACCATCTGAACGCTTCAGCATCCGACTGGGGGACTCCCTCGCCTTTATCATACAGGCGGCCCAGATTGTAAGCCGCTAAAGTGCTGCCGTTCTCTGCCGCTGTCCGGTACCATTCGGCGGCGTCCCGGTAGGATTGGGTGACGCCTTTTCCGTATTGGTACAGGTATCCTATCGAGTTCTGCGCTCTGCTGTCCCCCTGCTCGGCAGCTTTCATGTACCATTCCATGGCCTTCCCATAGTCCTTCCCGGTGCCTAGGCCGTTCTGATACATGGTCCCAAGCTGGTACTGCGCGACATCATGCCCCTGCTCCGCGGATTTCCGGTACAGCTCGATCGCCAGCTCATAGTTCTGCTCCGTGCCCAGCCCGTTCCGGTACAGCGCCGCAAGATTGCATTGGGCGTGCATTTCGCCCATCTGGGCTGCTGTGGAATACCATTTGAACGCTTTTTTATAGTCCTGATCCACGCCTATGGCGTATTCGTACGAATATCCAACGTTGTTTGCGGCGTCGATGTCGCCCTTCTCAGCCGCTTCCGAGAAACATTCGAATGCCAGGGCATAATCCTTCTCCACTCCTTTTCCGGAGACCTAGAGCAGGCCCAGATTGTTCATAGCGCGTGCGCAGCCCTGGGCGGCGGACAGCCTGTAAAGTCTCGCAGCTTCCGGATAGTTCTGGGCGACGCCCATGCCTTTGTCATAGAAGTATCCGAGATCGCATTGCGCCTCCGCATATCCCTGTTCGGCGGATTTTCTGTACCATTCCGCGGCTTTCTCATAGGATTTCGGAAGGCCGAGGCCTCTCTCATAGAGGTTCCCTATGCATCTGACGGCTTTGATGTCTCCCATCTCCGCACCTTTCCTATAGAGCCTCACCGCTTCTGCCAGGCTCTCTTCGGTGCCTTCGGTCTCGCATGCCACTCCGAGGCCGCGGATGCAATCGACGTTCCCGTACCGGGCCCCTATGTCCCAATATGTCGGCTCCTCGCCGCCGAACCATTGGGTGTTGCCCAGGTCGCGGCAGATCTCTCCGGCCCTCTTCGCGGAGAAGCTGTCTCCGCAATCGGCGGCCTTGATGTACCAATCCAGGGCGCCGGATTCGGAAATATGGACGCCGATCCCTTTATCCAGCATCAGACCGAGGATGCGGCAGGCGTCAGAATCGCCTTCTTTGGCGAGGCTCTCCAGATACGCTTCGGCTTCTCCGTCGGATTCCGGGATGGCCCATCCTCTTTCGATGCGGAGACGGAGGATTTCGGACGTCTCCGAACCCGACCCCGGCCCGCTGAGCAGCCATTCTACGATGGATGAGGAGCTCTCGTTTTCGGCCATGCATAGGGAATGGGCGGATCAGTATAGAACGGTAATCGTCGGGGATGCTTCGGAACAGAACCCCCCATCACGTTCCGGCCGCCCTCGCCCTTCCGAGAAGACGGGATCCGGGATACTTCTTTCTGAGGGCGTACCATACGCAGGCCAGCATCATGATCAGCCCCAGATATTCGGCCAGATCCAGGGACCAGTATATAGCGGTCATGCTGAAGAACGTGGAGATGTAATAGAAGAGGATGAACAGGATTTCGCGGATGAACATCGTCACCGTGGCCAGCTGAGAGAAGCACAAGGCCTGAAGGACCGACGAGCAGAGATGCGTCAGGCATATCGATACCAGAGCGATGGCGTAGATCCTGATGACCATAGCTATCTCCGATCTGAATCTGGCCATGTCTTCGGAATATGTGAACGCAAAGGAGAACGGCTCAGCCAGAATTATCAGAGCCGCGGTCAGAACCAGCGAGATGAGGATGGAAGCCTTGAAAGCGTATCTTATCCCTGACATGACGTTTGCTTCGTTCCTCATTCCGATGGCGTAGGAAACCACAGGAATCATGGAGGCTGCTATCGCCTGGACCGGGACCATAGCCAGCGTTATGTAGCGGTACGGCAGGCTGTAGGTTATCATTCCGTCCGTCCCTCCGACCCTCACAACCAAAGCGTTCTGCGGCATCATCATCAGAGGGATCAGAGCCAGTTCCAGGGAATGGGGGATGCCGACCCTGCAGATGTCCCAGATCTGCTCCCTGATGAATCTGAAACCTCTGAATCTGGGTCTTATGAACATCTTCCCCGAGGCATACCAGTACATTCCTGCGGCCGTTGTAGCTATGAACGATATCACCGTGGCTAGAGACGCTCCGAGAAGCCCCATATCGAGGGCATAGATGAGGATCGGATCCAGCGCTATGTTGATGAGGGAAGCGGCGACCGACAGGCCGGAGGATTTCCTGGCCTCTCCTTCGGACCTCAGCATCCCCAGGATTACGCCGTTGAGGGTGAGGAACGGGCTGAACAGGAGGAAAGGCATCAGATATTCCATGCTCAGGTCCACGTTCTCCCCTCCGCTCATGAACGAGATCATGCTGCGGGAGCCCGCGAAAAGCAGCGCGGAGAGGCATACCGATACTGCCGCTATAAGAACGATGGACTGGGAAGCCAGGCTGTTGGACCGCCCGTAATCCTTCGCCCCCAGAGCTCTGGATATCGCCGTGGAGGCTCCCACGCCTAGGCCGGCGCCTATGTCCAGCAGCACCCAGTATACCGGGCCTGCCAGCGTTATGGCTGAGTTGGCGTCGGGACCGAGGCCGGCGCACCAGAACGAATCTATGTACAGCTGGACGCTCGACAAAAGAAAGGCGAAGATCAGCGGGACGGCCATCACCCTGATCGCCTTGGGCGGATCCCTGCCCATGATCGCGATGCGCTCGGTCTCTTCCAGTCTATGAACCCCTTGAACGATAACGGGGGAGCCGAAGCCCCCTTTATAGTTTATTTCCTGAATACCGCTATGAATCCCTGCCCCAGGACCGGCCTGAGGTCTTCGGTGATCATCGGGTCTTCGAACGGAGAGCATTCCTCCAAAGACATGCAGTGCCCGAGGATTTCCCTGTCCCAGGCCGGCCTGCTGACCGAGTTCAGCGGCAGCTTGGCATAATACTTCTCTATCACGTCATAAGCGCCCAGCCCTAGGTCGCGGCTCCTGCAATTGGGGAAGATATCCGGATCCCGTCCGGAAGCCTTCCATTCCGCTATGTTCGCCTGCCAGTTCCCGTCCAGTATGATCAGCTTCCCTCCGGCTCTGAGGACGCGCGCAGCCTCCTTCAGCGCCGCTTCAGGGCGGTAAAGGTTCCAGACCACGTTGCGCATGACGATCGCATCGAAGCTTCCGTCATCGAACGGGAGATCGTAAGCGTCGGCGACGGCGAATTCCGCGGGAGATCCGCACTCTTCCGCGGTGATCCTGGCCATCTCGATCATGGCGAAGGCCCTGTCGGCTCCGACGACGGAGTAGCCCATCTTGGAAAGCGGGATGGCAACGTTCCCGGAACCGGTCCCGACATCCAGCACCCTGGATCCGGGGGGGATGCGCTTGGCTATCTCCTCTGCGCAGGCCTGTGCCTTTCCGCCGGACAGCATAACGGCCGCCCGTCCGCTGACGACGCCGGCAATGCCGTTCCAGTACTCGTTGACGATGAGCTCGTTCTCCTGTTCGGGGCTGGGTTTCTCCGCTCTCACCATGAACATGGGCCCGGAAGTGCCTCTGTCATCGTCTTTCCCGGGGAAGAGGTCTTCATCCACGACGATGTCAGCGAATCTCAGCTTGTACAGCATGTTCCTGTCCCATTCGGGTCTGGGGGTGCCTATCATCGGACATTCCTCCCAGTAGGTCCAGCGGACATGGAAGTCGTAATGGTCCGTGTAAGGTTCCAATCCGGCTTTCACGTGCTCGCGCATCGCAGAGCGCATCGTCCTCGCTTTCTCCTCGTCGAAGAGATTGGCGTAGTGGTTGGCGTCGAAAACGAGGATCCTGCCGTTGGGGGCCAGGACTCTTCTCCACTCTCTGTAGCATTCGAACGTATCCGGGAGCGTCCAGGTGACCACCCTGTTGATGATCAGGTCGAAGGTATTGTCCGGGAAGTCTAGACTGTTGGCGTTCATGACGCGGAATTCGCATTTCACGCCCTGTTCCTCGGCGTTCTCGGCCGCGACTTCCACCATCTCTTCGGTGACGTCGATCCCGATGGCTTCGTGGCCCATCTTGGTTAGGTTTATCGTGAAGAAACCCGGGCCGGTCCCTATGTCGAGGATCTTCAGGACATCCTTCTCCGGAGCGTTGTCCAGGATCAGCTTGATCCAGCGGTCGCTGGTCTCCCTGTTCTTGAGCTCCTTCTTGACGCCTTCCTTGTACCCTCTGGCGGATTCCCCCCAGAATTTCAATGTCTCCTTGCCTGCTTCTTTCGCTATTTAATCACCACCCATCTTTCAGTCAATGTTCCCGAATTCGTCCATCATGGATTGCCCCAATATGACGACGGGAACCCCTTCGTCGTCTATGACTTTGCAATGCACGCCGTAGACCTCCTCGATGTTCTCCTTGGTGATCACCTCTTCCGGAGCCCCTGTCTTGTAGATGACTCCGGGGGCGGACATCATGATCACCTCATGGGCATATTTCGCGGAGATGTTCAGGTCATGGCTTATCATTATGACGATCATGCCCTCGCTTTCCGCCAGGGCCCTCAGGAGCTCGACCACATAAACCTGGTATTTAACGTCCAGATTCGCAGTCGGCTCGTCCAAAATAAGAACTTTAGGTTTCTGGACCAGCCCTCTGGCGATGGCCACTTTCTGGTGCTGCCCCGCCGAAAGCTCGCTGAACAGCTTTTCGCTCAGGTCCTGTATGTTCAGCAGGACCATCACTTTGTAGACCGCCTTCATCTTGGATTCGTCCGAATCCCCGGACCTCCGGTTCTGGCATCCTATGAGGATGGTCTCCAGAACCGACATCGAGAACACGTCCTTGGAAACCACCGGAACATAGCCGATGAACTTGGCGACGTCCTTGTGCCTCATCGTCCTGATGCTGCGGCCGTTGATCAGTATGTCCCCCGAGGTCAGGTCTTCGATTTTGCTCATGCATTTGATTAGGGTGGATTTCCCCACTCCGTTGGGGCCGATGACGCAGTAGAGCCCGGGCCGGTCGATCTTCAGGTTGATGTCCCTGATGACCGTCCCCCCGGAGCGGTATCCGAAGGTGACGTCTTTCATCTCTATGGTGACGCCGCCGATGTCATCGAAATCCGATCTGTCCTCGCCGGACAGAGCCTCTTTCATATCCATTTTCAGATCTGATATGCTTCCCATGCCATCACCACGCGCTGTTGCCCTTCCTGACCAGCAGCCAGATGAATGTCGGGCCTCCGATGAAAGCCATCACGACGCCCACAGGGAGCACCGCAGGATCCAGGACAGCCCTTCCGAGAAGATCGCACACGACCATCAGCATGGCTCCGAAGAGTGCCGATGCAGGTATCAGGTATCTGTTGTCGGCGCCGATGAATATCCTCACTATGTGAGGCGTCACCAGGCCCACGAACCCTATGACTCCGGTGAAGCTCACCACACCGGCGCAGACGAGGCCTGTGACGGCCAGAAACAGCACTCTGAGCCTGTGGGGGCTGATCCCCAGAGCTTTGGCGTTCTCGTCGCCTGTCGCAAGCACGTTCAGCTTCCCCGAGAGAAGCTGTATGATTATGATTCCTGCCACGACTATGGCGGCCATATACGGGATGTTGTCCCAGGTCACTTTAGCCAGGCTTCCGACCTGCCAATTGTAGATGGCGGCGAGGTCTTCGGGGGAAGACCACAGCATGAACACGGTGGTAAGGGCGTTGAATATGTACATCAGCCCTATCCCAAACATGATCATGACTGTAGGCGAGGAAGCCGACCTGTGCTTGGACAGCAGAACTATCGCAAGTATGGGAAGCATGGAGAATACGAATGCCATGATGACCGTAGGGGTGCTGTTGACGACAGACATGCCCAACGCTATGGCGAGTGTGGCGCCGAAAGACGCCCCGGAAGACACTCCTGTTGTGTACGAATCTGCGAGGGGATTGCGGAGTACGGACTGAAGGACGGCTCCGCATACTGCCAATCCTATTCCGCCGAATATGCCGGCGACTATCCTCGGCGCCCTCACGCTGACGATTATGAAGTCCATCCCGGTGTTCTGAATGTTGCCGGTGATGTGGTTCCATATGGTCGCATAGGTTTCCGTGAAGCTTATGTCCAGCGGCCCGTATGCTATTGCGTATCCCGCCGCCACTATAGTGATGACCACGCACAGGACTATGAAGAACAGGCGCCTGCGGATGGTACGGTGGTAGTCCGCCATATGCTTGCGATACCCTTCCGAATCGCTCTCGTCCGTCCTGGACCATTCGCGGACCATTCTGGACATCGGTTTCGCTATCAGAGGGTCTTCTTCGATGTCTCCGATGAATTTCATGCTATTACGATGACGGTTGCGCCCCTCCGAAGAGGGGCAGAGTTTGTTCAGGCGACGATGAACGGCGCATTGATCGTCTTCTTTATGCTTTCCACGGTGTAATCAGATCCGAGGAAATTGTTGTAGTAGTAGACGAGATCCTGCCAGGCGCTCTCTTCGCTGTAGTCGGCGGTTCCGTACACATAGGTGGACAGGATAGGCAGCAGTGCAATGCTGGAAGCCCCGCCTATGACGGAGAAAGACACCCCTATGATCTTGCCTGTGTATCCCGCGCTGGCGAACCAGTTCGCGATGTTGTTCACGGTGGCGACGTAGTCCTCGTAGGTGTTGACGCTGACCGCCTCGACGAAGATGACGTCGGGGTTATACTTCAGGATGTTCTCGACGGATAATCCGGTGATATATCCGCTCTCGCCGATCGGGTAGGCGTTGGTCATCTTGAGGTTGACCGCGGTGGCAACGTCCGCATAATTCTCCAGGCCGGTTGACATGGTGTCCATGCCGAGGTCTGACGGGGATTTGCAGGAGTGGGAGGTCAGCAGGATGTAGCTCTTCTCGCTGCCCGCAGGGATGCCGGAGGTGGCTTTGTCGAGGATCTCGTTGATGTTGTCCATGTAATCGAGATATTCCCGGTACTTCTGGTTGTCGAAGCAGTTCATCAGAGCGCCGATGGTGATGGTCGCGGCGATGCCCTCGATCCCGTTGATCCATCTGGCCTCGTGGAGCTTGATCTGGTCGATCGGGAAAGCGGAATACCCGCCCTTCACCTTGTCGTCGAAGGTGCTGTCGTATACGTACCCTCCCTGTCCCATGACGACTGTGGCCCCGGAGCTGACGACCTTCTCGTAGTCGAAGGGATAGGTCCCGAGCCTTGTCCATTTGGATGCGCCGGGGTATACGGATTCGTCGTAATCGCCGTCCAGGGTGGCGGTGATGAGATCGTATTTCCCGATGATCTTCAGGAGGTCGGCATCCATGGCGCCGCCGATGGCGATCTTCCCGGAGAGCGGGAACGTGATCTTGACGGTCTCGAGGAGGTCGTTGACGTAGAACATCGGCGAGGTCTTCCTTTCTAGGAAGCATCTCAGAAGATCTACGTCCTCTTTTGTGATCTTTCCGTCGGCATTGGTGTCGGCCAGAGGGTTCTTGGCTTTGTTCCAGGCCGATTTCCCGTCGACGAAACTCTGAATCAGCCTCACATCGCTCTCATCGAGGAACACGTCGTTGTTGGCGTTCCCGAAAACCAGAAGCTTGGTGTCCACGGAGCCGACGGACGCCTTCCCGGAATCGGAAGTGAGACAGGAGAAAGGATCGACGGTGACAGGGGATTCGGCGCTGTAGATGAAGGGTGCTATGATCGTCTTCTTGATCGAATCGACGGTGTAGCTCTCTCCGAGGAAGTTGTTGTAGTAGTATACAAGGTCTCTCCACGCGCTGGACTCGCTGTAGTCGGCGGTTCCGTACACATAGGTGGACAGGATAGGCAGCAGTGCGATGCTGGAAGCCCCGCCTATGACGTTGAACGAGACTCCGACGATCTTTCCGGCGTACCCGGCATTGACGAG